>DASXTD010000389.1:0-5092 GCA_036505655.1 Chloroflexota bacterium | reverse complement strand
GAGGGCTGTGTCGAGGAGAGCCATGCCTACGGCTGATTTCCCTTGAGCTGCAAGACGATCTCGGGCGCCCAACGCTGAAAGACGGCGTGGTTGGAGATCGCCGGATGAGTGGTGTAGGTCACTCGCTCCTTCCTTCCTTTCCGGTCCACCAGTCCCAGAAGCGACGAATAGGGATCGGCAAGTTGTCATGGACCGCCCGCCGGAATTCGGCGAATTCATCAGTCATTAATGCGCCGGCACCTGCGGCAGTCTTGCGCAGAGAAGCCTTTTCGTCGTCGCTCAGGGAACGACCCATTAGCCCTTCCTCGCGGCGCACGAACTCATCCCATTTACTCACTGCTACCTTCCTTGAACGCAGCGTCGAATGCCTGGATCGCGTCATATAGAGCGAATTTCGCTGGTTCCTTTTCGCCCCACCCGCCCGGAGCGCATTCCTCCGCCCAGACCCTGGTCGCCTCCACAACCTTGTGAGCGGCACGCAGCTCGGCGATTAACGCCCGACTTTGTGAGGCCGTGAGGTTACTTCTCTCATCGGGCTGCATACCCCGATCCTCTTTCGCTAATGCATCGAGATCGAGCGGTTCACTCATTCGTCAATTCCCCTTAAGCACTTGACAAACTCTAACGATAGGCGTAGTATTAGTGGCATGAAGAAGACCACCGTAGGAAGCCTCCAGACTTGGAGTTGGGCTCGAGTCAACCGCAGCCTCAACGCCCACGCCGAAGTCCTCAACAGCCTTCCTATCGAGTACCGCGAGCGCTACTACAGCCTGATGGACGAGGAGATCCGCCCAGGCGTCGTCCGTGGCGAGCAGAAGGTCTTCGAGATGATCGTTACGGAGGCCCGCGAGGCGGGGCTCCTCTGAAAGGAGAAACCGATGAAGCTGTTGACGACGCGAGAAGCAGCCGAGCGAATGAAGGTCAGCGAGGCCGTAGTACGGGAAACGATCAAGGCTGGGGGCATCCGACCCCTGAAAGTCGGGACTCGCTGGGGCATCCCGGAGAACGAGCTTTATCGCTTCGGGTGCTGAGTGAGGCTCCTGACGCTGGCAGAGGCCGGGGTTCGCCTCGGCCTCTCTACGGGGCGTCTGCGGCAACTGATTGCCCTGGGCATCCTCCGCGCCAGGATGGTAGGCAAGACCTACGTGATTACCGAGCGAGAGTTCACGCGATTCGCAGCTTTGGAGCGCCGTAGTGGACGTCCAAAAGGTTGATTTAGTCACTGCACATAAGACCTGTCGGGCATGGTGAATAACCAGCTTCCAAACCCAGAGCCCGAGGATGACGACCCACATCGCTCCGATGGCGACCCACATCCGCGTGATCCACTTCCAGCGCAGGTCAATCTTCTGCCAAAACGCGGGGTCGTCAACGTCGATGTGCCTCGCTGCGATGATCAGCTCGCGCCACCACGGATAGCTGCTATTAGCCACGGATCGTCCCGCTCTTTTTGATCCATTCGGGCAGCCACTGTGATGCCAACCAATCGTTCAGGCGCCACAGCAACCGCGTCTTGTCGATGCGAGTTGCAATGCCCAATTCGGGGCCTTCCGGTCGCGCGTAGCGCCACGCCAGACGGTTGATGACGCGATGGGTGCGGTACGTGATCTCGCGCCAGAGTTCATTCACTGCTCTCAAACCTCGTTAAGGTGCGTGTGCCGATGGGGGATGTTGCGCGGGAACCGATGCGAGTTCTCATGAGCGCGCCGTAGTCCCGTCATCGACTGGCCGATCGGGCTGCGGTAGTCGTGCTTGCGCGCCAGGTGGTCGATCAACTCCTCGCGGTCGCGGGCCAGATCAGGAATCGTTCGAGGCACCTTAAGCCCTCCTGTCGCTGCCCTTGAGAGCTTCGCCTGCGTAGGCGACGGCATGAGATCGCTCGTAGGTCAGGCTTTCTGCCAGCACTCGGGCGAGGATGGTCATCGCGTCAAGCGGCGTATCGCCATACGCGGCGTAATTGGGATCGTCGTTGGGGCCGACCGTCGCCGCGCCCGTTGCCGTTGCCTTCCATTTGGCGGGCGCGCCCACCGTGTTGCCCGCCCACTCGATCTTGATTTCCTCCGTCACTTCGGCTCCTCCTGAATGGTTCTGACCTCGTTAGGCTCTGCGACGAGACGGACGGTGGCGACCCACCATCCTTCGTCTTTGCCGGGGAGTTCTGCCCGAGCCTTGCGCTGGCGCTCCCGGTAGATCGGGTGATTCGGTTCGTTCTCGCAGTCTTTCGCGTGGAACAGACCACCGGGCCTCATGTGGCATTCGGGCGGGCAGCCCTTGAAGCTGTCGATGATGCCTTTCTGAACGAGATAGCGCAGCTTGGCGCGGCCCTCAATGCGCTCGTGGTAGTTGATCGACTGAATGAGATCGCGCATCTTCTTGGCCCCGCGAGGCACATCTGAGTTCACCGCTGCGTTGTAGGCACAGGCCATGTAATCAGCTTCGGTAAGGCGCACTTCCTCGGTGAACCAAGGGGGCGGATTCCACTGTTTGTCCAGCATCCTTAAGCCCTCCTGGAGCGCCTGCGAGGTGCGAGTTGTCCGCGCTTTCGCGCGGCTCGTTTCAGGTCGGCCGGGAGCGCGTCCACAAGCTTCTGCCGGCATTCCAGATGTAAAGGACCGAGTACCGAATCGAGCTCGGGTTCGGGATCGGAGTTGCCGCAAGCGATGCACACGCGCTTGCGATCCTTCGTCTGATTAGGGCTTGTCATGCTGACCGCGCGAGGCCTCCCTTAACTCTGGTAGATCGCGGTGCGTAGGCCCACCGGTCCTTGGCCTTCAGACGGGCCTCATGTGATCGGATTTCTGCCCGAGCCAGCGGCAGGGGGCTTGAGACGCGCAAGGGGCAGGCTGCAGTTCGGCAGTAGCCTTCGGGCTCACATTCACCACACATCGCCGCCACAGCCCGCCGTAGCTCGCTCAGCTCGTCCCTGGCGGCTCGCCCCTCGGCGGCTTGCTTCAAGAGCTCGGCCTGAGCGCCACCCACCTTCTTGCGCTCGGCATGTGCGTAGCCGAGGCCGTACTCGTGGGCGATCTTGTAGCACCGAGGGGAGCAATACATCCGCGACTTGCCGCCCTCAGTGACAAAGGTCCGGTCGCAACCCTCACGCTGGCAGACCCCCGTCCTACCTTGGCGGGTGATCTCGGCGAGCGCCGGCCAGTCGAGCGCATCTGCAAGCTTGATGGCACGGTCCAGGCGGGGGAGGGCTCGTCCGTGAAGCCAGGAATCGAACATGAAGGAGGAATAGCCGCCGCCGACCTGCTTGAACAGGTGAAAGGGGCGCATCTTCCTTGCGCTCATGGCTCGTTGGAGCTGGGCGCCAAACTTCTTCGCGTACTCCAGGCGCCGGTTGTCGCTTGGGAAATACGTCATCCGGCACCGCGCATAACAACGAGAAGTCGAAGCGCGCTTGAATTCAAATCGCCCACCTTAAGCGCCATCAGCCAGCCACCAGGTAACGATTCATCGTCGCGGTGGCCCGCGCCCTTGTCGCTTCAGGGATCTGGGCGTAAACGTTGAGGGTGGCGAGGTTCTTGTGGCCGAGGAAAGTCGCTACGGTCATCGGATCCTCGCCAGCCGCGAGCATTGCCGTCGCAGCCGTATGCCTCAGTTGGTGAGTCGTCCATCGCGTCACGCCAAGCTGCTTCGCCAGCGAGCGCCAGATGCCGCGCACCGCGGCCGGCGTCATAGGCAAGGATCGTGGCGTCCCGGGGTGGCTGACCCACAGGACGTCGAGCTCATCGGTCCGCATCGCCAGATAGGCGCGCACCATCTCGGCGGCGTGGTCCGGGCAGGTCATGGTCTTCGTCGATCCGCCCTTCTGAATCACCGTCACGCGCTCCCAGCCGACGCGAGGCACGCGGAGGACTTCAGCTACTCGGGCACCAACTCCGATCGTGTAGAAGAACATGGCCCGGTTGCGCAGGTACTCGGCGCTGCCAGTCTTCTCGAGGAAGTAGTGGCGGACCCGGATCATCGTGTCGTGCTTCAGCGGCTTGGGCTGCAGCGGGGCGACCTTGATCTTGGTGAACCAGAGCGCCAGCTTCGCGTCGCACTTCTCACGCTGTGCTGCCCACAGGAAGAACATGCGGATGGCCGTCGATGCCAGGGCGCGGCTGCGCGGAACGAGCGGCTTACCCGTCTGCGGACTCGGCATGGTGGCAAGGAAGTCCTGCCACTCCTCAAGCAGATCGCGCGTGATGCCGTCGAAGGTCGCGACCTGGCGGTCACCAAAGAAGCGCCTGAAGTGCTTGAGCGCCCAGACGTAGGCATCGATCGTCTTCTCAGAACGCTCCATCCGCCGCATGTGGGCGACGAAAGCTTCCGACTCTGGTCCAAACGGATCGACGATCACACGCTGCAGTATTGCCATTACCTTTTCTTCAGTCTGTAGATGGCCAGGCAATGTTCGAAAACGCGCCAAGCATTGAGGACTTGAACGCCAGAGAGCACGCGCTCATCCATGCCTTCACCCTCGGTGCGTCCGATACGGAGAATCCGAGCGCCCTTGATCTCCTGACCAGATTCGGCCAAGAGCTTCCAATAGGCACCGACTTGGAAAATGTGCTCCTCATAGATGCCGCTCGATGTCTTGAGGTCGATCAGGACCGGATCACCGTCGAGAATTGCCAGCATGTCGATGGTGCCGCCGAAGCGATGCTCGTCAGAGACAAGGGGCTGCTCCAGCAGTTGGGGCGTCAGTTTGTGGGCCTTGACCCACTTGTAGAAAACTGCCACGCCGTAGCGCGCCCTAGTCAGCTGGTCGGCCGTGAAGTCTTCGAGCCGTACGACTTTACCGCCCAGGCTTTCCATGATCAACGCATGGGCGAGGGTGCCGACCGCGCCCGCCTCGTCGACGTACTTGTTGGTATCGATGCCCTGTAATCCCATGCGATTGGCCCAGTTGATCAGCGCCGGCTTGTTGAGCACGGAGAGGATGGTGGTGACGCCCGGGACCTGCTCGCCAGAGCTTGTGTAATAACGGACGTGGGCACGTACTTTGTCGCCAAAATCTGTTGCAGGGGTGATTGGAGGATGTTTCTCGGCTGGTGAAATCCGTGCCATCACGCGACCCTGAGCAATCTGATTGTTCGATTGC
>DASXTD010000388.1:0-6302 GCA_036505655.1 Chloroflexota bacterium | reverse complement strand
GGTTATCAATGACGAGTTGCCGGTTGAGCAGGCCTCCGATCTTTAGGCTGAGCTTCACGCCTTCGGATCGGGCAATCGTTCGTGCCCAGCGCTGCCCAAATTCAAAGACCTCCGACAGGCGATGCAACGAGTCCCCGAGGCCGACGAGCGTCGCACCAGGCTCTAGGTGCTGCATCACTGACAAATTACTCGCTTCACCCCAGTCGTATCGAAATCCCGAAAGGTGGACGAATTGGCCGCTCTTCGTGACCCTCCACAGCTCTCGAACCGCTTCCCATCTAGTGTCCTGACCTATCCAATCGTTCCCGATTTGGGTCGACTCCGGCCCATCCACGTGAGGAAAGGCCCAGCCCCGTCGTTGAATCCTCAATCCAGAAAGTAGGCCGGGAACCGACAGCAGATCCGAAATCCGGTCCGCGACATAGGTGCTGGGTCGGATGGCCGTTTCCCAGTAGCCTTTGGACGTAATGTCATCCGCGAGAGCCATCAGAGAAGCCCTTCCAATTCCTCGTCGTATTTGTCTTCAGCGCCCATCGACGGCGCCACAGGAGCCAGCATGCCAGCTTGTCTCAGCTGCTCGGCAAAGCGCTGGACGCCCTTCTCTATCGCGAGATCGATAACCTCTCGCATTTCCTCATAGGTGGAAACCTCCAAGGACTCCGGCTTCCTTCTACCTCGGACATAAAGGGCACTGACCCGGAGGATCGTCTTCCCCTGGTGCTGAACGGTCTTCCCGCACAAGATGGGTGTGTGGCGAAACTCTTGGATGTCGACGATTACATATTGTTTGCCATCCACTTCGAGGGTGGTCTGCTCGAACTCAATCATTGGTTCCGCGTACTGCGCGAGCAAGGATGAAAGGTCATCGCGATTCCAGGTGGTGAGTTCCGCGATCGTCAGGCCTACCGGTACAAGCGCTTTACCCTTCTGATCCTCCGCGACTCCGATGACGATCCGACCCCCGCCCCTACGATTGGCTAATGCCATCGCTGCCCGAACAACTTCAGCACCCACACGGACGTCATCTCTTCGAGCAGGTGGCTTGAACTCAAGCCCCGGCGCCTCGCAGCCAAGCCGGACAAGTTCAGTAAACTCTTCCCTCGTCATCGTTCCGAATGCCCCTGCAAGAGCCGTTCTTCCACTTCAGCGAGCCGAGGTATAGCTCGATCGCGGATCGTGAGCCCCCTGGTTGGCAGGCGAGAGAGCCAGAGATCAAGAGAGCCGCATTGTGGCGGCCTGCCCGGACTGGACGCAACAGCCAGCTTCCGGCTGGGCCCTGGCAGGCCGGTACCCGGGCGCAAAGGGGCCGCCCAAGCTCCCGAATATCGCATACCAACGCCCCAAAGTACGGAGCCCCGGCAGCTTCCGCCACCGGGGCCCCTATCCTCACCGCGAACCCTCGAGTTCGCGTTTCCGTGATTTGGCTCCCCGAACGTCACCCTCTTCAAACTTATTACCTAGCGGCCCGCGTAGAGCTTGGCGAGACTGCCTACCGAACTAAGACTAACTTCCTTGCCACTCGTTTCCCGTCGCCGGTCCCGACCAGCCAATACACTCCGGAGCTGACCTCCGCCGCGTTCGCCTTCCCGTCCCACGTGACGATCTGCCGCCCAGCCGGGCGGATGCCGTCGATCAGCGTCCTCACCCGGCGTCCCTGAACATCGACGATGTCCACGCGAACCCACCCCGGCTTACCCAGCTCGATTGCAAATGACGTATTGGACGGGGCTGGATTCGGATACGCAGCCCCGAGCCGTAGCCCGAATTCCGGTCCTTGGCCATCCGCTTCCTCGACCGCTGTGGGTGGAATAGGAGAGTGGAGTCCCACCCCAGCTGCGATGCTCGCGTCCCAGCTGCCGACGAACCTCCACCAGTTCGTCATGTAGTCGGTGCCCAGGCGAATCGGATTCACGAACCCTGGAACGCTCTGCCACCAGTAGATGTACCACTGCGTTTCCTTCCGCTGGGCGAAAGACGCGTTGCCGTCAGGCCATCCAAAAACCAAGTTGCCCCACGTGTCCACGTTCACCTGCTTCAATGCCCCGGTCCGGTCCGGCGTCCAATCCTCGATGTCGCTCGCCACCAGGGTCGTATTCAGGTAGTCATAATCAGCGGTCGTGTTGGGAGGCATGTGGGTCCATCCACAGCGCCCGGTGACGAAATGCCCAGCAGCATCTTGGCCAACGAACTTTTTCCAGAACAGGTCGGAATTGCCGTCCTGAAGTGTCGCCGCGTAGCCGAAGAGGGCCTCGACTTGATGGCCGTGGTTGTGCAGCGCCTCAGCCTGGCTGCGACGAAAGTTGTAGCCGTACAGCGTGTACGTGTGCGCGTAGACCGGGAGGTCCGAATTGTCGCGGTTGCTGTTCGAAATGTCGCTCGTGGTAGGGCTCGACATGTTCGATTCCCAGCTCGCGCGGAAGTTTTCCGGCCGATGGATCGCCGGATTGTAACTGGGGTAGCCCGCGTCAAAGCCACTGCTCCAGAACCAGACCTCCTTCACGCCGTAGACGTTCACCAAGGTGGCGATATCGAACCTTTCGAAAATGCTGAAGTAATCAGCGTCGTACACAGGGTATCCCGCCGACTGACCGATAACCTTTCCGGGCGGTGTGGGCTCATACACGGTGATGTACTTCACGATCCGATAGCCCAGCGAGGGCCGGCTGGTCCCTTTGTAGGCCCGGAATCGGCTCCCCTGCTCCAGCCCGAACTTGACTCGAAGATCGTAGGCGTCGATTTGTGCTCGAAGGTTCCCGAGCGTGATCGGCCCGAGGCTGTAGTAGTCGGGATTGATCGAGGTGTCGAGATCCGTACCATTAGCTGTGGGGAGATATCGGAGGACAACAACGGGGATCTCCCAGAGGAAGTCCTGGGCAGGTGAAGCCAGGAAATCCGGGATTGTCTCGATCGCCGGGGGCAGTGCCGGCGCCTGCACCTGGACCACGATTTGAGCCTGGGCCCCATCTGCCGAGGCGGTGAGCGTCGCTTGCCCAGACGCGAGAGCACGAATCTTCTCAAAGGCACCGTCAAACTTGGCGATGCTTGAATCTGAGCTGGACCACGTTGCAGCCCCAGCGGGGTACGCGATCGTGCCAACGTTCGTTGTCGCTGTCAGGCTTGGAGCGATCCTCCAGCTAGGAAACATCCTCATCGTGTCGGGAGCCGCTGCCAGCGCAGTCACGGTCAATCCGGAGAGGTAGCTGCTGCGGATCTCCTCGACAGTTCGCTCGCCGCTGCTGATGACCACCTCATCCATCACAGCGTTGACGTAAGAGGACGCCCCGTCGGCGCCGAGCTGCAGTTCCGAGGCGCTCACCGATGGCGGCGGAACGGCCGGGATCACGGCCGTCCGCAGATCACCATCCACGTAAACCTTGACCTCCCCGGGGCCCCAGGTGAAGGCGGCGTAATGCCACTGGTTCGCAACCCAGTCGTTCACGAACAATCCTGCGCCCAGTTCCGGGCCGCCTGCGCCGCCGAAGCGATTGAGGATGATGCGCCAGAAATTTCCCCCGTCTTTCCCGATCAAGATGCCGCCAATTACGCCAAACTGTAGGGCATAGTGATCCAGGCCGTCGTTCCCATTCCAACGGGGCTTGATCCAGAACTCCACAGTTCCCGACGTCGAACTGATGTTGCCCGCGGCCGCATACCGCAGCTGGTTGCCGGGTCCAAGGTAGGCACCTGAACCTAGGATGCCGGATTCGTAGGTGACGCCACTGACCGTCGTCGGCGTCTCGCCGGACTCGGCGGTCGGATTCCCCTCGAAGCGAAGCTGGAGGAGGGTGGTCGCGGCGGGCGCCAGGGGGTTCTCGTGCTGCAGGGTGCCACGTAGTTCGCGAGGCATGATGACGGGACCGCCCGACGCGGGCAGTGGATGTATCATCGAGGTGATCGTCAAGGCGAGTAGCACGCGAACTGCCACGAAGGAGCGTTTCATCGGTACCCTCCCCTCTATTCCTTGAGCGCAAACAGTCTCTGTAGAGGGAAACGTCACACCATGCCAAACCGCACGGGCCGGCGTGCGAAACGCTATCGCGGAAGGGCGAGCCAAAGCGCTGCAACGAGGAGGACTCCACCCAACGTCACGAGCATGATCCAGAGCCATGCTGCTCCGGCAACATGCAGGAGGCGCCTCGTGGGCAATGCAGCCGCGGACGCGGTAACCGTAGTCCCGCTGGTACCCTTCTCCCCGCCGGGCACGGCACGGTACGCGGTGGCCAAGCGCTCGATCCATTGCAGGCACCGGAGGTCGCGCGCTAGCTCTGGTTTCTGGGCAGCCACGCCCTTCCAGTCTACCGGCCACCCATCCGCGACAGCTTCCGCGACCAGCAACAGTTTGGGGTCTGGGTCAATCATCATCGTGGTCCTTCAACAGTTCCCCGAGGTGGAGCAACGCCCGCGATACGAGCATCCGAGCAGCATTCGCTGAAGATAGCTGCATGGCCTCAGCGACCTCACGATACCGATATCCCAACTCGATTCTCATGATAACCGCGTCCCGTTGGCTTTCCGTGAGTCGGGAAAGAGCCGATTCGTACCCAGCGAGACGCTCGCTCCCGATCGCTTCCTCAACCGGCGATCGCCCACCGGCCGGAAGGTCATCCGGCAATCCCACTTGTTCAGGAGTCCTCTTGCTCCGCCGGGCCTCATCTCGGACCTGGTTGAGAAGAATCTGCCGCAGGTACGCCAGGAATGCTCCTTCTCCTCTGGGCTCGAACTCGTCCAACCTTCGAAACGCGCGGGCAAGCGTGGACTGAACGAGGTCATCGGTGTCCACAAAGCCGTGCACCTTCGCGGGAAGTCTGCCGTGCGCCCAACGCCGGAGCACGACGAGGTATCGCCGGGCCAATTCCTCAAGGGCGACCGCCTCTCCGTTTCGCGCGCGCTCCAGGAGGACGGCAGTGGACCCCTTAGGAGCACTTGCACCATCCACCGGAGGTGCAGATCTCACCTCGCACGACTCTGGCCCGAAGGGACACCGAGGCCGCGCAGTTCCGTGAGCAGATCTCCCGCGCTTTGATGCCGGAGGGACGGGTCCTTCTCGATCGCCTGAAGTACGATGCTCTCGGCGCCTGCTGAGGTCCAAGCGTTGAGCACGCTGGGGGCCGTTGGTGGAAGGTTCAGGATGGTGAAATAGAGCTCGTGCTGGTCGTCGTCGTGGAATGGGAGATGGCCTGTCAGCATTTCGTAGAGCACCACACCCAGCGAATACACGTCGCTTCGCGCGTCCGCCCGCTCTCCCCGGATTGCTTCCGGGGACATGTAGGCGAGGGTGCCCATGACCTGATTCGGCTCGGTAATTCTTTCCGAAACGGTTTCAGAATCGGTAGCCGTGCGGGCCAAACTCGCTAGGCCGAAGTCGAGAACTTTGGCCTCACCCTTCGCTGTGAGCACAATATTCGCGGGCTTGAGGTCCCGGTGAATGACTCCATGAGCGTGCGCTTCCACGAGCGCCTCCGCGATCTGGATCGCGATTACGACCGCTTCGTGCTCGGGGAGTGAACCGTGGCGAATCCGGTCCGAGAGCGACATGCCCGCGACAAACTCCATCGCGATGAAGTCGACCCCATCCTGGGTGTCGAAATCGTAGATGCCCGCGATGTGCGAATGGGTGAGCTTGGATAGGGCTAGGGCTTCGCGGCGGAAGCGACGGCGCGCCCGTTCGTCCGCAAGAGCGCGGCCGCGCAATACCTTGACGGCCACATCGCGGTTCAAACGCTTGTCGCGGCCCAGATAGACGATCCCCATTCCACCGCCGCCGAGTTTCGCGAGGATTTGATAGTGGGATAGAGTCTGGCCGACCAGCGATTCGGGGAGAAGCTCCTGCTGCACGATCCGGCCTTCCCGTAGATCTGCCTCGCGCTCCCGGGAAAGCCGCTCCAGAAAGATGTATCGAAACCCGCCGGTGGCTACACAGATCACCGGCGCCAGCGCGAGGGCAGCGACCGGAGGCGCGTCGATCGCCCAGCCAACGAAGAGAGCGAAATCGAGCCCCGCCATCGCGGTTAGCGCCAGAGCGGCAATGAGGGCCGATGCAGGGACCGACCGGGTCGAGAAGACCCAGCCGAGAAATGCCGCGAGGATCGCAAGAGCTGCGAGGTATGGCGCGGCCGGAGTCCGCCGCAGGAATCTCCCACGGAGCAGGTTGTCCAGCATGTTTGCGTGTATGAAGAGGAGCGGGGTGGCCGTGGCAAAGGGCGTGGTCCCCACGTCCTCGGTCACCTCCTGCCGTGAATCCAGGCCGATCAGAACGTTCCGATTCGAGAACCTCTCCCTTAGTCCGGGCAGATCGCCGTCGC
>DASXTD010000387.1:0-1971 GCA_036505655.1 Chloroflexota bacterium | reverse complement strand
CCGGCCTGCGCGCGAGGGTGCGAAGATCATCCCCGTGGGGCGCATAGGGACATAAAGGCCAGGTCGAGGTGTCCACGGGAAAGCACCTGCCGTCCCTCCCCGGCGAGTTCTTCGGCAAGATGAGCCTTTCTGGATGAGGATCCTTGGTCTGCGACAGTCGTTGCGGAGACACCGGTCCATCTCCTCGTCATCAGCCGACCGAAGTTCTCCGTGCTTTTGAAGGACGTACCCGGGTTAGCTCAAATCCTCTGGGTGACTTCTCCAGGCGCGTTCGGCAAAGCGGAGGAACGTGGGGAACGTCCCGGGTTAGCCGCGACGGGGTTAAGGGCGGCCACTACTGCTTCGAGGGCGACTAGCGACGAGCCGGCGTCGTCGCCCGCGGGGCATTGGCCTCCTTTTCGTTCGCCTCGTTCCGGGCTTTGAGGCGTTTCACCAGCTCTTCGTAGGAGGCCGTCCGAATGATCCGATCAAACTGTGAGCGGTAGTTTCCAATCAGGCTGATGTTCTCGATGAGGACATCGTAAATGAGCCAGCGACCCTCTTTTTGCAAGAGCCTTGACTCGACGACCGCCTCGGTGCCTTTCCTGGTTAAGACCTTCGCTCGGACAGTCGCGTGGTCGCCGTCGATCTGCTCATCCACATATTTGATCTTTTCGCCGCCATATTCGCCAATCCGGGAAATGTAAGTCTGCTCGAGTAGATTCGCAAAGAGTTTTACGAATTCCTCGCGCTCGGCGGGTGTTCGCTGCCGCCAGTGTAGGCCAAGCGCTCGCTGAGCCGTTTCGGACACGTCAAAGACCTCGCTGGCGATCTTCTGGACGGCGACACGGCGCTCTGGCAACGTCAGGGCGGGGTTCTCCAGGACTTTAAGCACTTGGTCGGTGTACGCACGCATCTGGTCTGTCGGCGGCCCGGCCCAGCAGGAAACGCCGACACTCAGCACAATGACCAGCACCAGCAGCATCACCAGAAGCTTGTTCATGCCACCTCTTGCCAGCTGAAAATGCGGCTAAGCCACTGGGCATTGTCAAGAATTGTGGATTGAGTGAGATCAGGCGACGGCCTTCTTCCGTTTCTTCTGCGGCTCGACCCGCACTCCATCCTCGCAGCATACACTAGCGCGCACCAGTGGGACGAGCTCGGCCGCGTCGCGGCGCTACGGCCGATCAGCCACATGGTCGAACTCTCGACCCCCTCTCACCGCCAGCGTCCGTATCCGTAGCTCCTGTGGCCATAGACCACTGGTGGCGCGACGATAACCGGTAGCGGAAGGGGCGCCACGACCGCGTACCCGGCCCCGCCATAGCTGCCCACAGGCACGACAACGCATCCCGAAGCCACAATCGCGATGGCGCTCGTCAAGAGAAGAGTGGCGAGCGGGCGCCAAGGAATTCTGGTTCGCAACATGGTTGGATACCTCCGTCAATCAGACGCGGGCCCTTGTCTCCTTATTGCGCATAGGAGACATAAAGGCCCTTATCGGCCCAAGGCCGGGGCCCCTTGCCCATGGGGCGCGCGCGAGCGATGCCTGCGAGGTCGAAGAGCCCTCGGGCGGCCGGATCATTTGAGGGTGATCTTGCGCCGCCGGGCGCGGGGCAGTCAAGCGTGGAACCCCAGGAATGCCCAAAGATGGATACGGTGGGTGGTCCACTGGAGCGGGACGGGTCGGCGTCTGGCCAAGACTCCGCCGCGTAGCTGGGCCCCCCTCACCCCGCCCTCTCCCCCGAAGGGAGAGAGGGAAAGAGGCGCGGGTCCTAGCCGGCGCGGCCGGCCAGGTCGAGCGCGGCGAGGAAGAGCGCGTTGGCGCCGTACTCGATGTCGTTCATCGGCGTGAACTCCTCTTCGCAATGGCTCCGGCCTGCGCGCGAGGGCACGAAGATCATGCCCGTGGGGCAGATGGCCGCCATGTACTGCGCGTCGTGCCCGGCGCCGGAGAGGATGCGCCGGTGCCCGCAGCCCAGCGAGCGGGCG
>DASXTD010000386.1:0-4682 GCA_036505655.1 Chloroflexota bacterium | reverse complement strand
GGGCTCGTGCGTGGCGCGGTGAAGAAAGGCTGTGGAAGGTCTGGTGGTATCTTGGAGTGCCGCTCGCCATGGCTGGAGCAGTCACAGAGAAGTTAGTCGCAAGAAGCCTTTTCCTTGTTCTTGCCTTCGCTGTCGCTCTTCTTGTCGCCTATATTGCCTGGTGCGGCATGGCCTGGCGTTGCGCGCCCAATGTTGACAATAAGATATGGACACCGATAGCCAGGGTTTTTATTGTTCTTGGGTTACTGCGTACGGCGCTTGAGTTTCTTAAGGTGTTCCAACCCAGCTCGCAGTCTCCCTAACTTGTCACTCTGGCCGACCGGCAACGCCGGCCGCTTAGTTCAGGCGTTGAGGGAGATCGCTAGTGATGAGCAGCGGAGGTGCCGGATGGTGAAGGCAAGGAAGAAAAACACCACTCGAGGTGTGCTGCACTACAGCCGGACCGGCCCGGCACGGGCTACCGTTTGGCGACATTATCTTCGGTGGCGGCGAGAGCAGAATCCTCCCCTCCCGGTGCGGTGCGACAAGCAGGTGTGCTTCTTCCACAGCAGCCCGCTCGTCTGGAACGGTAAGCCGCTCAAGCCGATTCTCGACCACGTGGAAGGCAACAACACGGACAACCGACCCGAGATGCTTTGGCTGCTTTGTCCGAATTGCGACTCTCAGCAGCCCACCCAGGGTGGTGCGAACAGGGGCCGCATCCAGAAGTCGGAAGGTGGATTCGCCAAGGTCTCGAGGGACGGCAAGCGAGACTACATCCTCCCTGCCGAAGGGCGAGGCTACTCCCTCTCAGGTGGAGAGGCGAAGCTCACGGTTGCCGCAAAGGGCCGGAAACGGAGATTTCCCGAAGGCGACAGGTCGTGATCCCCAATCAATTAAACGTGACGCCGAACCCGCGGCTGCAGCGGACTCGCTTGCGCTCGCCGCTGAGCCGCAAGCCGTTCGGCGAACTCAGGGTGATCGTTTGCCTGTTGATCCTGCTGGGCGTCGCGCCAAGCATACAGAGCCAACGGCCTCTTGAATCCGATTATTATGTTTTCAAGGGGTACAACATCCTGCCGAGTAGTGTCCCAATCCCGCAAGAGGAGATCCTCAGGATGTTGGTACCAAGTTATCAGGAGAAGCTGCGAGCCTCTGAGGCAAAGCTGGCGGATCGCTCGGATCCAGGAGCTTCGTGGCACACCTATGAGGCTGCGGTGGTGTCGTTTCGCAGGACCAATCTCGGCATACGCGGCGAGGACTTTCTCATCGTCGCGATTGAGGAGATTGACACCCCCTGTCGCTCGTGCAGATTCACCACCTTCGGCGGAATCGATCTGAAACGGACGTCCAGCATGGGCAGCTTCCGAAGCGCTGACGCAGCCCTTCCCGACGAGAAACCTATTACCCTCGTCAAGAGCGGGAAGCCGTGGAAGGTAATCTTCAGGTACGCGTTCGGCTCGTCGAACTCGAGCTGTGGCAAGGAATGGCAACGGGGCGCAGTACCAAACCTCAATTCTTCTTCTGGGTGGGAACTCGGATTTGGCGCGGTCACGGAGCGTTTCGTTGGCGAGTGCAAGTAGTCCAGTGCTGCCGAACACGCGGCTGCAGCGGACGCGCATGCGCGCGCCGCTGAGCCGCAAGACGTTCGGCGACCCGCGAGAAATGTGAAGGGCCAGGCAGGCAACCACCCGCGTCATGGCCCGCACCAGCATCGGGCTTCCGTTCCGTCCTGGCCGGCGTCGGCACAGATCGCGCCGAAGAGCCGCCCGGCCCTTCCGGCTCAACGGTTTTCGGCCGATGCAAGCTCCGGCCCGTTGAACAGCATCCCGGCTCAGGCGTATCGTCCTGTCATGTTCCGTCTCACCAACAACCTCCCGCCGAACCCGCGGCTTCAGCGGACTCCGTCGGCTTCGCCGCCGTCGCCGCTGAGCCGCCAGCCGTTAGACGCGTCGCGGGAAACCACACGGGGCCGGGCGTGCGTGGTCCGCATTCCGGCTCGCACCGGCATCGTGCTTCGAAATCGGCTTGGCCGGCGCAGGTGGAGATTCCTTCGCAGGAGAGGCCCGGCCCTTCCGGCTCAACGGTTTCCGGCCAACGCAAGCTCCGGCCCGTTGAACGGCATCCCGGCCCAGGCGTATCGTGGTCGCATGTCCCAGCTTAACAAATCGCTCGCGTCTAACACGCGCATGCAGCGGACTCGCTCCGCTCGCCGCTGATGCGCTACTCGTTCGGCGCACGAGGGGCCACGGTCAAGGTTGACGCTACCGATGAACACGCCGCCGTCGTGCCGCTCCTCAGCCATGTAGTGAGTGAGCAGAGAGCAAGCTGAGCAGGATTGACGGTTGGGGTAGAATCGCCGCGGCGCTCAGCCAGTCCAGGCCCATGACGGCACGACTGGATATTATGACGTTTTTTTATCGACGAGGAGGAAGAACCATGAGATTCCGGCGATTGCCTTCGGCTCTGCTGTTCGTACTCGCTGGCAGTCTATTCGTGACTGCATCCGTCGCCTCGGCCGGGTCGAAGGAGGACGTTGCCGCCGCGACCATGAAATGGGCCCAGACGTTGGGACAAAACGATCCTGACAAAGTTGTTCTTCTCTATGCCACTGATGGAGTTCTCTGGGGAACTCTCTCTCCTACCTTGCGAGCGGATCGAGCAGGGTTGCGCGACTACTTCGTCACGGCGTTCAAGGTCTTGCCCAGTCTCAAGGTCACATTCGGTGAACAACTGATCCGCGTTTATGGCAGCACCGCTGTCAACACTGGCTACTACACGTTCTCGTATATCAAGGACGGCGAAACCAAGACGCTGCCAGCGCGTTATAGCTTCACATTCGTGAAAGAGGGCGAGAACTGGATGATCGTGGATCATCACTCATCGGCGATGCCCGCCCCTCCTCGGTAGGCAGACGCTTAAGGGCAGGAGGGCCGTGCTGGAACGGGATCGCGGATGACCTGAGACATGGCCGACAAGCGAACTTTTCGAACTCCGCCGAACATCGCAGTGGAGCGGGCGTTAGGCGCGGCGGTCAAGGTTCGGGCCGGCGGTCGGCACGTCTCCGATCGTGGCGCCGCGCAGCACAGGCCATGCGTTCATCTGGCCATCCCCGCTTCAACGACCGGCCCCATGGGCTCAACGCACACCCTGGCGCCTTGAGGGGCTAACCGCCAAGGCGTATCGTGCTACTCGTGGCATCCAGCTCATCTAGCAATCGCGCGCCGAACCCGCGGCTTCAGCGGACTCGCTGAACACCCGACCGTTAGCCGCCACGGAAGGGGCCTGCGTCGCTTCTCGGCAGCCAGTAAGCGGGCCGTCGTTTGTCGTGCGCGAAGGCAAGGAGATGAATGGTGTCGGTGGTCTCGAGATAGATCACCTGATGCGGGAAGCCTTTGACCGGCGCCTGGCGCACCGGCAGGTCTTTCGGGACCTCCGGAACCGGCGCTCCGGCCCCAGGGAAACGTTGGATTTGGTCAAGGGTGGCGTCTACCGAGGCGAGAAACCGATGTCCAAGACCGGACCGCCGCTCTTCGTACCACCGGGCGGCGTGATCGAGCTCCTCGCTGGCCTCGTCTTGTGCCCGAAACGGCTTTTTCACCGCTTCGTTAGATTTGCCTCGGTCCGGCGACGGATCTCATCCCAAGCAGTTCCGCCCGATTCTCCGCGGAGGACTCTGCGCGCACGCCGTTCAATCTCGGCTGCCCATGCGGCTTCCAAATCGGCCTTTTCCTCCGGGGCAGCCTCGAGGCTTTCAAGCAGCTCCACGGCGACACTCGCTCGGTCGTCCGGTCCCAGCTTCAGGGCTTCATCCAGAATCTCTCTGACCTCAGCCATAAACACAACTTTATCATCCCGGCCAGTGGCGGCTAACCAGCGGCTGCAGCGGACGCCATCGGCTTCGCCGGGATGGGATAGCTTGGTTGCAGAAGGAGGAGCTCATGACACGAATTTTCCGCGTTGCTGTCGTCGTCGTGGTGCTCGGCGTCGCGTCGAGCGGCCACGGTGGGGAGACGAAGGAAGGCGCTCAGAGCGTGCCGGCAGACACGCCGCAGGCCATCTTCAGGAATTACCAGGATTTCAAATGGAACAGGATTCTTCCCGATCTGGGTGAGAATTCTCCCGAGATATGCTTTCTAGCCAATGACCCCAAGACGCAAGCGACGAAGTTGATGATCCGCGCGCCGAAAGGGATTCATGTGCGGAAGCACTGGCACAGCGCCAACGAAACCCATACGGTGATCCTCGGCGTTCAGGTTTTTGCGTGCGAGGGCAAGCGCGTCGAGCAGGGCCCCGGCTCGTTCAACTACTTGCCCGCCAAAATGGTGCACGAAGCGTGGCTGCCGGCGGCATCGCTGGTGTTCATCACGGTGGATGGCGCGTGGGATGTGAATTGGGTGAAAGGCCCGCCGACTGCTGCCGACCTCGCAAAGTGATCCGTGATCATGTTCGTGAAGCGCCGCCCGCCGTCTAACCTGCGGCTGCAGTGGACTCGCGCACCGCGCTTCGCGCGGCGGCGCTCGCCGCTGAGTCGCCAACCGTTAGGCGGTACTTCGCATGCTGTTGCCGGGCCAATCTCTTGATGAGCAGGGTGCTCAAATGGCGGCATCTGAGGAGGCCATTGGTTGGCGCGGCGGTTCAAGGCACTTGAGTCCGATGCCAGTCCCACGTACGCTGATGAGTCTGGCTACCGGTTCTTTTTT
>DASXTD010000385.1:0-2729 GCA_036505655.1 Chloroflexota bacterium | reverse complement strand
CCATCTGCCCATCGGGCGAGATCTTCCACAGGCCGTTCTGCACTGTGGGAAGCTGCTCGGCGAGCCGAGGTTCCAGCGCAGCGGAGTCGTTTGCCACGCCGAGCCCGGTGTTGACCATCAACTCGAGGTTCTCGATGCCGGGGACGCGGGAAGATGGATTTAGCTTTTGATACAGCGTGTGCGGATCGCCCTGGATCGCGGCGACGATTCGCTTAGGGCTGCCCGGTTGTTCGGTGGTTGATGGGGCCGTAACTGGGCCGCCGGGGCCGACGCATCCCGTGAGAACCAGCGTGGCGATCGCCATGCCAGCGCCGAGTATTCGGGACCGACTCATTACCCGCTCCTGGAGACCGTGGACTCAAGGTCTGACGTTGAGACCAAACGCCCTCACCCGACCCTCTCGATCCAGTGCGGGGGGGGATTCGCCCCCCGAACGCCCTGGGAGGGAGAGGAAGCAAAAATCCGGAATTAGTTGTCTCCGGTGTAGGTCCATTCGTAGTTCGCATCCTGGTAGGCTTCTTCGACCATCGCGGTCTTCAGACCACGCTTGGCCAGCTCCGCCTCGAACGTCTGGCGGATCCACGGATCTTCGTTCGGATACTCGATCTGGTCCCGCTCTCGGTTGCGGACCCGCTCGCTACTGTAAGCACTCAAGCTGGGGGGCCCGTGAAAGGCCAGGTAGCGAGCCGGGTCAGCGCCAGCGTTGAAGTGCTGATGGAACCACTGATCGGGAGGGACGAACACGCTTCCCTCATGCCAGGGGCACACGACGCGCTCTTCGCCCTCGGGCCACATGACCGAGTAGCCCTCGCCGGACGGGATGATGATGACCACTCCCGGCCCATGCCGGTGTGCTTTCTTGTAGGTGCCGGAGGGAAAGACCGACATGTGATTGGTCATGGTGGAGGTGGGGTAGCGAATCCACACCACGTGGCCGCCCGCGCCTCGTCCGCGGAACGGAACCAGATTGTCCCACGCGCGCATATCCGGGAAGAAATTGCCGACCCAGAAAGCCATCCGACTGCGGCTTTCCTCAGATGGCTGGATGATCTTCGCCTCGGAGTACCAGTCGTCCTCGAGGCTGCTCATGAAGTCCGGATTGAAATACTTGTTATTGAAGAAGAAGGTGGGCTCGGGCACGATGGAGAGGGACACCGGCAGGTAGTTGTAATGGAACAGGCGGGCCGGCTGGTGTCCCTGGACATTGCTGAACTGGTGGGCAAAGTTGCGCGGGATCATGAACAGGCTGTGTTTTTCCCATTCGAAGGTGTGCTTCTTGCCGCCATCTTCAGCCCAGACGGTCGTGAGACCACGTCCCTCCGCTACGTAGACGATCTCATCGAGTGCGAACCGCATCGAAGGCAAGGTCGCGCCAGACGGAATCTCTGTGACTCGCGCTTCGGTTACGCCTTCCTGGCCCCGTAGCTTGAGGAAGGCAGCGCGGCACTCGCGTTCCTCCCAGTTACCGAGCTCGATGGTGCGCACATCCTCGACGTAGTAGCCCTTGTGCACCGGCAACCCGAGCGAATCGAGCCACAGATCGTAGGCGGACTCTCGATCCATGGAGACTCGGCGCCAATAATGCGCCAGCTGCGTGCGCTGGGTTTCAGTTGCTTCCATCCGGATCATCTCCTGGGCGCGTGGGCCATTAAACACCTGAGTTCCGCTTCCCGCAATCGGCTCCTTGGCTATCCGGGCTCGGCGTAGATTAGCGCACTTCGGGAGGGCGGTAGGGGCCGAGCTCGGCCAGTGAGTGTTCGAGGAAGTGCTCGTCGATGACCGTATCGAGCGTGAGCGTCCAGGGCAGGAAGCCACCTTCCTGGTACCAGCGGAGGTCCTCGCCGATGCCCTCCTTATTGAGGCGGCCGTTCGGATCCAGGCCGGCGGGCGGGGATTCTTCCACCACCGCGCGCGGATCGCCGCATTCCTTGGCAAGCACGTCGATGATGGCGTCGCGGTTCACATTGTGCTCGAAGGCATCGTAGTACTCACGCAAGCCTTCGAGGAAAGCGGTGACGTAGCGCTGGGCTTCGTCTTGCCGCTCGGCGGCGAACTTGTGGCCGAACATGACGGTGCGCTGCTGGCGGCCGGGCCGCACCTCGTAGTCGTACTTCCAAACGATGAACGCACCGCTGTCCTTCGCTTCTTTGATGCTCGCGGGTCGATCCACGGTGGCGATGTCGATCGTTCCGTTTACGATTCCCTCGTGTCGGCCGCCACCGAAGTCCATGGTGACGACCTGAACATCGTCGAAGGTGAGCCCGCCCCGCTTAAGAGCAGCTCCGATGGTTACCCAGTCGTGGTCATACTTCTTGGGGCTCAGCGCAATGCGCTTGCCACGTAGGTCTTTGAAGTCACGCAACTTGCCGCTCTGGATCATGTCCGGGCGGGCGACGATGCCGCCGGCACCCCCCCGACCCTCACGGGCGGAACCGTGATCGGCGGTCATGACCATCGGCTTTTGAGGGTCGAGAGCCGCAAAGAACTCGTAGCTGGGTCCCTGGGAAGCAACTTCCAACTCGTCTTTGGCGAGCAGGGGGACCATCTCGCGCCGCCCGCCCAGCTCGACGAGCTCGACATCGAGCCCGTGCCGCTTGAAGTGGCCACGCCCGAAGGTGGACAGAGTCACGTTCGCGTAGATCTTGCCGGTGCCGTTGTTCACTCCGACTCGGATCGCTGCCACTTGGTCCTCCTATTTCTTGTTAGCCGTCATTCCCGCGCACGCGGGA
>DASXTD010000384.1:0-1981 GCA_036505655.1 Chloroflexota bacterium | reverse complement strand
ATGCTCGCCCATTTGGACCTCGAGTCGAGCGTGGCCGCGTTTGTCGAAAAACAGCGAGATTGCCTGAAGTCCGAGCGCATTCGGCTCCATTATGTAGCGCTTGCCGGATATGGATCGTGCGAGCGCCGGGAGCGGCGCTGGCGGCCTGGCAGGAGGTGGTCGTCGGGCGGCCTCCAAGGCGTTACGCAGGCGAACAGAAACGGCGACGACTTTCGGCAGTGGCGCGTCGGATCGGATGGCGCGGAACAGAAAGGGTGCGAGCTCGTCCGTGTCGACGCCGCCGCCAGTGAAGACCACAACGAGGTCCTTGTCGGGCACGACGGCCGCGCGCTGTCCGCCACGGCCCTCGGCCTCGAACACTGGCGGCTGCCGAGTGGTGTTGATCCACCAGCTGTAGCCATAACCAACGCTGTCGCGGACCTTCACCAGCGGGGAGGTCGACCGACGCACCCATTCCTCGGACACCACCTGTTTTCCGTTCCATCGGCCGCGGTGCAGGTACAAGTAGGCGATCTTGGCGAGATCGCGCGGAAGGAGGTGCAGATCTCCCCACCCGTGAGTGCGTCCCTGCGCATCGGCCGGCCACGTCACGTCCCGGATACCCAACGGACCAAAGAGATGTTTGCGGGCGAAAGTCAGCGCGCTCCCGCCCGTCTGCGCCGAGACGATGGCTGAGAGCAGGTGGTTGTTGGGGCTGCAGTAGGAATACTGGGCGCCGGGCTCAGCTCGCATCGGCAGCGCGAGTGCGAATGCCGCCCAGTCCATGGTCGAACGCATCGCGGCCAGTTCCTGCTCGCCTGGCGCGAAGCCGCAATCCAGCCCAGAGGTCATGGTGAGCAGATGCTCGATCGTGAGGCGCTCTTTCCGGGGGTCAACGATGGCCGGAGCCGCTGCAGGCAACAACGGTAGGACCGGTTGATGAACGCTCTTCAGGTAACCCTTGTCCAGAGCGATGCCCACGAGCACCGACGTGACGCTCTTGGTAACGGAAGCCACATCGTGCGGGGTGCCCGATTCGTACGGGTAGAACGTGGCGTCAAGGACGATCTGGCCATGCCGGATGAGCAGGAGGCTGTGAATTGGGAGGCGGCGGCTACGCGCGTGATCGAGCAGGTCGGCCAGTACTCCTGAATCCAGCCCTTGGCTCTCCGGGGTCGCTGTGCGCCAGCCGCGGATTGGCCATTCGTCTACAGGAAGCGCCAGCCCTGGGACGAGAACAGCGACTACGAATACGAAAGCGACCGCTCCAGCACGGGGCATACAGTTGGAAACGAATTATTGCCAGGATGATAGGCATCTTGCGTGGTCAGAAGCAAAGGGCGGGGAAGGTCCCTCGGAAACGCGCGTTCGATGATCTCGGCGAGCGCTGCAGGGACCTTGCTCCGTTCGCTCCGACGTTCCACATACCTAGAAGTCCGACCCCCATCGACGCTGTCCACGCTCTTCCGCTCCCACCAGTTCCTTCAAGAGCGACATGCGTAGTCGGCAGGTTCCTCCGCATCCACACGTGGACGAACGGAGCGAGGATCGCGCAAAGATTGGTTTCGGATGGACGCAGGCCGTCTCATACCGTGCCGCCGTAGCGCTGTGACCCATGTGTGACCCAAGTGCGATCAGCCAAACAACTCTGGGGTCACACTCGGCTGTAAGTGAATCTGTTGCCGGGGTTTAGTGGTGACCCGCCATGGACTCGAACCATGAACCCAGAGATTAAGAGACTCTGGATCGAAGCCATTGAAGAGACGCGGAAACGCAAGCCTTGAAGCCCGGCGACGATCGACCCGGCAAGGCCCACGGCCCGGGGCGTCAGCTCTTGGTGCATTGAACCCTCCGGGCGAAGCTTGCAAGGGCCGGGTCCGCCGCCACCCGGCAAAGCCCGTCAGAAGCTATGCTCCACGTCATGAAGGAGAAGCGCACGACGATCCTGGCCGCTGTCTCGATGCTCGCGCTCGCGGTGGCCGCGGCGGGCGCGGAGGACCGC
>DASXTD010000383.1:0-4088 GCA_036505655.1 Chloroflexota bacterium | reverse complement strand
TTGCGGAGTCATCGTGCTTGCGGTCGATCGGGCTCGAGCACCTTGAGATCGAGTACACCGGCTATGGCTACCGTATCGGCGCCATGACGCCGGAGGGGGAGCAACAGTCAGTTCGCGTCAGCCAGGTCATCTTGCCCTGCTATACATACGTCGCGGAGGCGCGCGGCGGCGACATTCTCTTCCACGCCTGGGTGCCACGGGACGATTCAAGCTGTTGGACGTGGGACATCTGGTTCAACGAACAGAAGCCCATCGATGCGCACGAGCACATGAATCGCCGCGGAGTCTGGGTGGACGAGAACTTCCGCAAGCTGCGCAATCTCGATAACGAGTGGATGCAGGACCGCGAAGCGATGCGCAACAAGAGCTTCTCGGGTATCTACGGCATCCTGACCCAGGACCAGGCCATCCAGGAGAGCATGGGGCCCGTCTACGATCGAGGACGCGAGCATCTAGGGACGACGGACCTGGGCGTACTGGCGCTGCGCAAGGTTTTGCTGGAAGCCGTGCAGGCCGTGGCGAGTGGAGACGAGCCAACCACTCGCGCCAGCCGCGGACGCCTGGATGGGCTCCGCAGCGAGCAGCTCACGATCCCGGTGGACGCTTCGTGGCGCGAGGCTTGCCCGCTCCCCTCCGAGTTTGCGCTGACCTAGACCCCGGTGGCGGACCGGAATCTCGCGATATCCGATGCTAGAATGGGCCAAGACTCTAGACGGTGAGCATGATGGCCACAGAACAGAAGCTCATGACCGCCGAGGAGCTGATTCAGCTCCCTGACGATGGCATGCAGCACGAATTGATCGAGGGGGTGCTCCGCACGATGCCTCCTCCAGGCGGGCCCCATGAAGAGATCGCCGCGCTTTTCGTGCTCACCCTGGGCAGCTTTATTCGGGCGCACAAGCTTGGTCGCGTCTACGTGGGGCCTGGCATCATCATCGCCCGAGCTCCGGATACCGTCCGAGCACCCGATTTCACTTTCGTTAGGGCCGGACGGTTGCCCGGAGACAAGACGCCCTCCGGTTATTTCGACCTGCCTCCGGACTTGGTGGTGGAGGTGACTTCCCCCAGCGATTCAGCCGCGGAAGTGCAAGAGAAAATCGAGATGTGGCTCGATGCTGGCGTGCGGATGGTCATCCAAGCATATCCGCAGACGCGATCCGTCGCGGTCTATCGCTCGGCATCTGACGTCCGTCTGCTCGGCCCGGATGACACCTTCGATGGCGCAGATGTCGTTCCCGGATTTCACTGCGCCGTGAAAGACTTTTTCCCCGAATAGACGCGCGAGTTGGCCAGCGCCGCTTTCTGCGCTACCGATGGACGCAGCAGACGGCGAGCGGCTCGCCCTTATCCAGGCTGAAGATCTTATGCCAGGTCGCGCCGCGATCGGGACTGTGGTAGACGCCGGCGTCAGCCGCAATGCCGGGGTTACGAGCGCCCGACGGCAGGCCGCCCCCCATGAAGACGTGCTCGGGGGCCACCGGATCGACGTACATCACATTGATCCGCGATTCCATCCGCTCCGGAAGGCCGCCGCCCAACTTCTTCCAGCTGTCTCCACCATCCTCGGAGCGGAACAGCTCCCCCTGCGCTTTGGGTGGCTTCGGCCAATCCATTACGTGGCCGCGGGCGGTGCCCAGGTAGACCACGTCTGATTCACTCGGATCCAGCGCGAACTGCACCACGAACGGCCCAGCCTCTTCAGCGAGCTGGACCCAGCTTTCTCCGTAATCGTTGCTGCGGAAGAAGCCCCCGCCGGCTCCCGCGAAGACGACTCCTGGGTGCCCGGGGCTCGGCTCGACCATATGGGTGTCGACATCAAGATTGCGCTTGTCGTACCAGGTGCGGCCCTCATCTGGGCTGATGCCGACGCCGCCTACCTGTACCGCCGCGTACAAACGGCCCGCCCGGTGCGGGTCAACCGCGAGCCAGCGCACGTGCACTTCTTCGTGTGGCGCCGGATAGAACCATGCGCCCGATCCTGGGCAACGAGTGATCTCACCCATTGGCTTCCACCCGGCGCGCTCGGACCAGCTGAACACGGCCACTGGCGGATCATTGCTTTCGCCAGCCTCCGTGCCCACGAAGAGGCGGGCACCCACCCAGCAGAGGGAACGCGCTCTCAGCGCGGCCGGCGGCGTATCGAGGGGCTCCCAGCGACGCAGATCGCCGCTTCCCCGGAACAGGCCTTTGCCGCGCGTGCCCAGGAAGACCGTACCGTTGGGCCCAGCTCGGAGCGCATGGGCCTCGGTGCCGGGCATCAGCATCTCGGGATCGGTCCAACTCGCTCCGCCGTCTTTGGACGACTGCGAAACTAGCCCATCCTCCGTGCCGATCAACAGCTCCAACTGATCGGCCATGACCTAGGGCCTGACCAGCATGGCGTCCTCGTTGCCGAGGCTCATCCGCTCTTTGGGGCGCATCCACTGCTTCAACGGGCGGCCCTCCGCCAGCGCGCGCATCTCGCGACTGAACAGCTTGCGCAACATGATGGTCGGTACATCCTCGCGACCCAGGTGCTGCGGCTCAATGTCGACCATCCGGCCCAGGCCGACCTGGGAGACGTAATCCTGGACGTTGAACAGCACGCTGCGATCATCGAGGTCATGCACCCGAATCTCGCCCCGCAGGACTGAGTCGCCGAGCTCGTTGACGCGCTTCGCCAGCTCCGGTGACCTCGATCGGCCAACTCGCTGCGCCCGGTATTTCTCGGCCTCTTCCCCCTTTAGATAAATGAGCGTGATGCCGACGCTCAGGGAATTCTCGTCATCGATCGGCACCCGCCACTGGATAGCCTCACCCTTGGGGTAGCCATCGCGGCGGCCGTGCACCATGTTCGGCATATGGGAGAAGTACACCCAGGACCCGGCCGAATCCGTCGCTTTGGTGACGAACCCGTAGTCTGTCTCTTCGCAGTCCAGCACCGGGATGTCGGGGGCTCGACCCTGCGCTTGGTTGAACGTCTTATGCACGAAGTAGATGTGAGTGGGATCGTTGTCGATGAGATTGAAGTAGTTGCAGGGACTCGTTGAGTAGAGGATGTCGAGAATCCCGCGATTCTCGTCCTCAAACTCTGGGAAACGCATCAGCTCGGGCGGCTCGCCGTCTCCCAGGTAAGCGAACAGCACCCCGAGGTAATCCTGAATCGGATAACTGCGGATGCGGATCTTGTCGCAGAACGGCTCCGGCTCGGCCGGCTGCTCGATACACTGACCAGACCCGTTGTACTTCCAGCCGTGGTAGAAGCAGCGAAGGTCGTCGCCCTCCACCCAGCCGGTGGAAAGCTGGGTGCCACGATGGGCACAGCGAAACGCCAGCAGGTGCACGTCGCCACTTTCCCCGCGGTACAGCGTCAGGTCCTCGTTCATGATGCGGATGGGCATCGACCGGCCCGGGGCTAGATCCTGAGATCGATAGACGGGCTGCCAGAAGGTGCGCAGCCAGCGTCCGGCCAACGTGCCGGGCCCGGTGTGAACGAAATCAAGCCAGGGTGCCTGATCGTGCGCCGTGCTATTCGTTTGCGTGCCGGTTGCCACCATCCCCGCCTCCTACCCGGTCAACAGGAACCGCTATTTCGCGCGACTGGTTGGTTAGTACCTGGGCGCATGGTAGCACGCACCCGTTGCGCAGGCTACGCCCCTCGCGTCGCTCTACTTTGCCCGAAAGGCCGCCATCAACGCGTCCCGTCCATCGCGCCAGAAGCATTCCGCTTCGTCGAATCCGGCCTCGGTCAGCCAACGCAGCTGGTTGGCGAGCGTCGCCGGTTCGTGGGTGGCCATGCGGTCGAGGTCCGCCGGGCTAGGAGGAGCATCGGCGTGCGGGTTGCGGGCGAGGCGACCCCCCGCCGGCAGCTGATCCAGTGTGACCCATTGCCCGGTCTCATCGTGGACCTGCTGCCGCCGTGCCATCCGTTGAGCACGACGACTGGCATCCCCAGCCAGCTGGCCGGCGGCTGGATGGTCCCAGTTGATGAAACAGCCCCCCGCCGCTACCAGTGGGAAGACTTCCTGGTAAATGGCGTGGATGCGATCTGGGAAGCGCACGTTGTGAATACAGATGTGGGATACGACAGCCTCGAACTGGCCCTCCAG
>DASXTD010000382.1:0-9452 GCA_036505655.1 Chloroflexota bacterium | reverse complement strand
GTTCTTGCGGCCGAACACCCTGGTGGTAGACGTGCCGTACCATCTGTCGGGCGCGAACAGCGCGGACCCGGCGCACTCGCGGTCCGCCTCTTAAGCCTTCGGGGTCTCCTCGGACGGTTCTGGGTCCAACGTCCAGTGGCGGCGCGGATCCGGCCGGTCGAATATCAAGCGACTTAGCAGCGTACGGAAGCCTTGTGGGCCCTGGCTGGGCGCGACGATGCGCCTCAGCAAGATGAGAATCGCCATGAATCCCAAAACGATCGCCAGTTGGGGAGGCTCGCCAAATGCCAGCGCCAGTACGGGGGCAAGCACGACGCAAACGGCTGCCAGCGGCGCGGTGTCGTGGATCAGGCGGGCGATAGGTATCGTGATGATGGCCAGCAGCGCGATTTCCCGCGGGAGGAGGATGGCTCCCGTGGCTACGAAGATGGCCATACCCCGCCCGCCATCGAAGCGCAGCCAGATCGGCCACACGTGGCCCACCATGACCCACAGCGCAATGTAGGCGGCCAGGCCGGGGTCAATCAACCAGCGAGCTAAGGCCACGGGCAAGATCGCCTTGCCCACATCGCCGGTCAGGGCTAGGGCTGCAGCCTTCGTCCCCAGTACGTGGCGCACATTGGCCGGACTCACCACGCCGCTCCCCATCTTGCGGAGATCCAGGCCGCGACTTCGTGCCACCAGGTAGGAAAACGGAATGGAGCCCACCAGATAAGCGAGGGCTGCCACGATCCAGTGCGATAGGTCTAGGGACAACGCGCGCTCTCCAATGCCATAATCATCTGTCAGCATGGTGAAGGACAGGGGGAATTTTTGCGATGGGCGTGAGTCGGGATCGATTCGATCAGGGCATAACCTATCAACAATTCAAAGACGCTATGACGGTCAATCGAGACCAACTGGAGGCCAATGAGCGCAACCTACAGCTGACCCCCGAGGAGATGCAGCCCTTCCAGAGTCTGCCCGGGACGGTCAACGTGCTGGCGATCGCGGCGGATTGGTGTGGCGACGTGGTGGCGAACCTGCCCATTCTCGGTCGATTAGCCCAGGAATGCGACAAGCTCAACCTCCGGGTATTTCCCAAAGACCAGAACATGGACCTCATGAACCAGTATTTGAACAAGGGGTTGTATCAATCTATCCCCGTGTTTGTCTTTTTCGATGACGCTTTCAAGCAGCTCGGTGTATTCATCGAGCGTTCCGCCGCGGTGAGTGAGCTCCGCGAGCAGCGACGACGCGCGCTGCATGCCGAGCATCCGGAGTTTGGAGCGCCGGAAGGGTCCCCGAACGAGCTCCCGGATGAAGTCAGGCAGCGGCTGCGGGGG
This sequence comes from Chloroflexota bacterium, assembly GCA_036505655.1. GTDB lineage: Bacteria > Chloroflexota > UBA6077 > UBA6077 > SHYK01 > DASXTD01. The sequence goes on along the minus strand of DASXTD010000382.1, from coordinate 8,127 downwards.
GCCATTGGCCAGATGAGGATCGACACCAAAGAATTCGCCGATCATGCAGTGGTGCACGAGCTCGGCGAGATCGCGAGTCGAAGCGCCGAAACCGCTCAAGTACCTTCTAAATGAGGATCACATCAATATGACTGAACAGCCCCCGGTAAAGGTCACTATCGCCTACTGCGCGGAGTGCGGATACGAGCCTCAGGCATTGAGCCTGGCTGAATACCTGATGCGCGAATTCAAGAACGATCTCGGCTCGATCGAGCTGATTCCCTGGTACGAGGGCTCTTTCGACGTCTCAGTGGGGCCTGATCTGGTGCACTCGATGTACCGGGACGGCGGTTTCCCCGAAAACAAGACCATAGGCGAAGCCGTTCGCACCCAGCTTCAGCCGGCGTAGGGTCACGCATGCCTGTCGGGCCGCTTGTTCGGTTTCTCCGGAGACGAGGGACGACCCCTTGCCAACCTGTGTGACGGACGCTCTATGGCCGTAAGCCCGCTCCAGGTGGCGCTGGCCGGATTGCTTGGTGCCATCGCCATGGCGTTGGCTACTTCTCTGTTTCACTTCCGTCGCGTCGCCATGGTGGACTTCGGTCGCCTGATCGCCACCAAGCTGCTCCGCTACCACTCTCACGGCACGCAGCTCGGACTGGCGCTGCACCTGGTGAACGGTATTGTCCTGGCTTTCATCTATGCGCTGATCGTGCAGCCTTTTCTGCCCGGCCCTGCGCTGGCAAAAGGAGCGCTCTATGGCGTGGCGCTGTGGTTGATCATGATGCTGGGGGTGCTGCCGGCGCTGGGAGATGGCTTCTTCGGCTGGCGCTCGGATCGCTCCGCTGCCCCGTCCGGCCTGGCCTTACACTTGCTTTACGGACTGATTCTCGGGGCGGTCTTCGCGGCCTAGCCTAGCTCGAAGTAGTCGAGGTCGGCGGGGACCGAGATGGGGCCGGCGAAGGGGACCGCCGCCTCTGCGCGGAGCACGTCCAGGTCATCGGCCTGAGTAGGGGTGAAGTGGACTAGCGCGAGACGCTCGGCTCCGGCCTGGGTCGCGATGGCTCCAGCTTGCTGGGCGGTCGAGTGCTTGGCGCGCGCCGCGCCTTCTGCGTCGCGTTGGAAGAACGTCGCCTCGTGGATAAGTAGCGAGCAGCCCCAAGCTAGCGCTACTACGGCCTCGCAAGGCGCCGTGTCACCCGAATAGGCAATCGCTCCGTTGACATGCTCGATGCGGAGCCCGATAGACGGCACTGAGTGCTCCACCAGTCCGGCTCTTGAGGTGAGCCCCTCCGTCTCCACAAAGGGCCGGTCGCCAGGCACGATCTCGTGGCGCTCGATCTGCGATGGCTCATCTGGATGGCGAGCGCGAAACACAGCCAAGAGCGGTTCGATCACGCGCCAGGTTTCGGGAAGCGCGAAGACGGGCAGCGGCTCGCTTCTGCCGGCCAGGCGCAGGCTTTGCAGCAAGGATGGCAGCCCGTACACGTGGTCCACATGCTCGTGGGTGAGCACCAGTCTGGCCAGGCGCTCGATTGGCAAGCCCGCCGCTACTAGCCGCCGAAACGGCGATCCTGACGCATCGATCAGTGTGAGTTCGTGGCCATCATCGAGTGCCAGCGACGTGTTATCGCGGTCGCCGCCCGGAAGCGCCGCGCCCGTGCCGAGATAGATGAGCCTAAGCACGTCGGGGACGACTCAAAACGGGTGGCCCAGGTGGGCGCGAGCTACCAGTACCAACGCCGTCAATACCACGGCGACCACTATCCAGAGCCAGCTTCGAGGCGGCATGGCGATCTTACGAACGCGGACCTTCCGCCTGGTGCGTCGATTACCGAGCGGCCGCGAGAATCGAGCCATTCTGCTATCCAAAAAGGGTGGGCCTTGAGCCCAATCCTCAGGCAAACTTTAAGTGATGGGTAAAGAAAAGGGCTTCGCCCTCTCGTCAATCAAGACCAGCCAGATGCGCCGCTTCCTGGAGCACCACGGCTACGCCGTTCAACCGGGTCACCACAAGCACCTCAAGCTCAAACACGAGATCTACAGCGAAGTCCTGCTCCCACTCAATCCTAGCGACAACCTGAGCCACCCCGCGCTCAAGCAGATCGCCGCCGCCATGGGTCTGACCCCGGACGAGCTGACCCGGCGGGCAAAATAGCTGGGCCAGGCCCCAAGCCGCTGCTCCTGCCTCAGGGTAGAATGCCAGGCGAGGAGGTGGTTCCCAAACTGTGCTGCGCGTGGTGTTTTTCGATTTGGGGGGCACTCTCGCTCATCCCAGCCCATCATTTCACGGCCTCCTGGCCGAGGTTTGCCAGGCGCACGGGTTGGACGTGACCGCGGAGGCCGCGCAACGAGCTGAGCCCGCGGTCTGGGCCAAGATCGCCGAGCGCGAACACGAGGCACGCGGCTTCAGCCTCACACCCGAGCGCTCGCGATCCTTCTGGATCTGGGTGTACCAGACGTTTCTCCACGAGCTCGCCCGGGAGCCCAGGGATGGTGTAGTGGAAGCCCTCCTCCAGAGGTTCAGCAGCCCAGGCGCGTATGAGCTCTACGAAGACGCGCTACCGGCCCTCGAATCGCTCCACCAATCCGGCCTTCAGTTGGGCATTATCTCCAACTGGGAGGCCTGGGCCGAAGACATGCTCGACGTTCTCGGTATCCGCCGCTTCTTCAATTGCGCGGTGATCTCGGGAGTGAGTGGTTTCGAGAAGCCTGAGCCTGAGATTTTCCTCAGAGCGCTCGAAGTTGCAGGCGTGGGAGCGGCCGAGGCTCTACACGTCGGCGATGATCCGCTGCGCGACGTTGAGGCGGCTCAGCGAGTCGGCATCGCCGCCGTACTCCTGGACCGCAGCGGAGATAGCCGAGTGGTGCCGCCGGCCGCCTTTGATCCGCGGAGGGTGTCGGAGGGCCGAACGAATGCAACGCCCGGACAGGTCCAGGCGCGTCAAATTCGAAGTCTGCGGGAGTTGCCAGCGCTGCTGGCCCACGAGCATCCGCGGTGATCGAACCGGGTTGGCCGGGCCAACCCCCAGAGGGTGAGACTGACGCTATCGACCCTCCTCTGACTCCAGACCTAGCCACTCCGCTCCAGGCAGGCCGACACATCGCGTCAGCGGCCGGACTGATCGCGCTCGGCAACGTGTCTAGCCGCATCCTGGGGCTGGTTCGCGAGCAGGTCATCGCGGCGCTGTTTGGGGCCACCGGCTCGACCAGTGCATTTCGCACGGCCACCCGAGTTTCGACCGCGGCTTACGACTTGCTGCTGGCCGGTGCCATAACCAGTGCGTTGGTGCCCGTTTTCACCGAATACTCGGCGCCCGGCCGATCGCGCGATCTCAGCCGGATCGTGAGCAGCCTCACAAACCTGACCATCTTGACGATCGGCGGTATCGTCGCTGTGCTGATGCTCATCGCGCCGCTCATCATCTCGGTGCTAGGAGCCGACGTCGAGTACTCCGACCTGGCCGTGCAACTGACCCGCCTGGCCCTCCCATCCGTGGCCCTGCTTGGAATTTCGGGCATCCTCACTGCGTTGCTGCAGTCGCGCCACGCTTTCGCCCGGCCGGCGTTCGCATCTGCCACCTACAACGGCGGCATCATCCTGGCCGCGTTGGTCCTGGCAGCGCCGATGGGTATCCGCGGGCTAGCGCTCGGTCTCCTGGTTGGCGCGGCACTGCAGGTGCTGTTCCAGCTTCCGGCCTGGAGGGGCTTACGCTACGAGCCAGTCATCGACCTGACCAACCCCGGAGTCCGCCTGGCTCTCCGTCTCTACGCTCCCGTTTTTCTGGGGATGCTGGCCAGCTATGGGGTTGTGATCGTGGATACGAATCTGGCCTGGCGCACCGGGCCCGACAGCGTCGCCGCCATGGGCTTCGCCACGACGTTGATCCAGTTCCCGATCGGCCTGGTGGGAGTGGCGACGAGCCTCGCAATCCTGCCGTCGCTCAGCCGGCTCGCTGGCCAGGACCTCGAAGGGGACATGGACCGCTACTTTGCCATGCTTACCCAGGCCCTCAAGGCCGTGCTGCTGCTCATCATCCCGCTCACCGCGGCGCTGGTGGTGTTGCGGGAGCCGATCGTCGCAGTGCTGTTTCAGCGGGCGGCGTTCGATGCCACCGCTACTGAACGGACCGCGCTCGCGCTCCTGGCTTATGCGCCGCAGCTGCCGTTCGTAGTGGTGGACCAGCTGCTCATCATCGCGTTTTATGCGCAGAAGCGGCCGCTCACCCCGGTGCTGGTCGGGCTGGCCGGCGCCACGACCTACCTAGCGCTGGCCCTGGCGTTGGTCGGGCCCCTGGGCATGCCCGGCTTGGCACTGGCCAACGCAGCCCAGAACAGCATCCATGCAGTGGTGCTGTACGTCTTGCTGAGTCGCCAGACGCGCGAGCTGCGGTCGCCCGAGCTTGCCAGCGTCGTGGGACGGCTGATCATCGCCGCCGCGGTCTGCGGTGCCGCCGCCATCCTGGCTGCCTCCGCGGTTGGCCCTCTCTTGGCCGGACCCGGCCCAATTCCGCGGCTCCTGGGCCTCACAGTCGCGGCTGGCGCTGCTTTTTCAGCCTACAGCGTCGCCCTTCTCGTCCTGGGGCTAGGGGAAGGCAGCTACGTGCCCATCCTGTTGGCCGAGCTCCGAGCCCGCGTGGGACGAAATGGCAAGAGCAGCTAATTATCCCTTCATCGGCATCGATCTCACGGCCGGCAAACGACCCTCGGATGTAGCTGGCCTCACTCAGTCTGGCCGCGCGAAATTCCTCACGTCTACCACCAATGCAGAGATCGTTCGATCCGTACATGCACTGGGCGGGCAGATCGTCGCCGTCGATTCGCCGATGGGATTCCCGGTCGGGCTCTGCTGCCTCGAAGAGACATGTGAGTGCGCACCCCTCGATGGCCTGACCGGACGCAGCGCCGAGCGTGAGCTGGCCCAGCTCGGTATCTCCTGCTTCTGGACCACCAAGCGCACGATCATCAAAGCGATGATCTACCGGGCGATCGAGCTCAAGGCGGCGCTAGAGGCGTCCGGCTGCATCGTTCTCGAGGTCTATCCGTACGCGGTCAAGCGCTTGCTGTTGGGTAAGCCTCTGCCCAAGAAGAGCACCGAGCTTGGCCTCGCCCGTGTGGTGGCCGGCGCGCGCGAGCACCTGCCTGGCTTCCGTCAGCCCGCCGGATGGCAGCCCACTCACGACCAGCTCGATGCCCTCTTCTGCGCCATCACCGCCCAATTGCATGCCGCCGGCCAGACTCAGTCTCTGGGCGATCCCTCCGAAGTGCCGATCATCATTCCGCGAGTTCCTGAGGTCGGCACTAGAGCTCTACCGGGCGGGGGTGGCGATGTGCGTGGAGCTGCTGGTCTTTCGCGATGAGACGCCAACCGTTCTCAACGGCCGTCGCGTAGATCAATCGGTCGGTGTTGGGGTGTCGGTCGGCTGCCGGGGCGCCGAGGAACGGGTTACTGAGGAGGTCAGGCGGGTTGCTCTAAGACGGGCAGACGCCACCGGTGGCAAGGAATTCACCCAGGGCCACGCGCGCTTGCACCCTATCGCTTGCCACACCGATTCGATCATAGGGGCCCCGAGTATTTCCGGTCGGGCGGCACATCGCGACCAACACGCCACTGTCGGTGAGTACATTGTTCGTGCGTCCTTTCTGCCCACTGACGTAGGCTCCCGAGCCGGGCGGGCGGCCCGGGAGGGGTGACGACGGTCCGATGTTGGTGCTGAACGAGCTCGCGTCCACATTCACGACCGATTGGTGGCTCTGGCCGTCACCGGCGTTTCCAGTGTAGGACGCGTTTCTCAGTACTGAGACCAGGCCAAACGAGCGGCCGTCGGCTGCCTGTCCTTTGGCTATGGCAGTCGCGGTCACCGTGTACGCCCCGCCGCCGCCTCGTCCATTGAGCACCAGCGTGTAGCGGTCGACCGGGTCGGGGAGATCCAGCACCTGTCGTCCGCCGTTCATCACGACGTACCTGGCGCCCGGAATCTGGCTGGCGTACACGTCGGTCCTTGGCTGGAAGCCGACGCTGCGGTTGCGGCTGTCGGTGACCCATGGCGCGACCGGCCCGTCGATATCGATGCGCAAGGAGACGGGAGCGGGCGGGGCAGGCTCTGGGCCCAACGGCGACTGGCCAGGATCCACGACCAAGGGGACTATCTTCCCAACGTACATCAGCGTCCGGAAGCCCGGGTCCACCGGAACGTCGACCACCTGGCCGTTGAGGAGAGCCTCTACGACGACCGTGTCTGTAACCGCCTCGATCACGGTCTGCTTGCTGGCGTCCAGCCGGACGCGATATTCGCTCCCCCCGTGCGCTAATGCCACCGAGGCGGCCGTTGTGGTCTCGAAGCCTCTGGTCCCGTCAGACAGATTCTCCACCCGGTTCCAGGTTTCGCCTGCCTCCTGCCTGAAGGAGATATCCCTCCCCCCATCCGGGCGCTTGTCCAGTCGGCTGATCTGGATCGTGGTGTCCGGCTCGATCTCAGTGGTCGACCCGTCAAAGTAGGTGATGACCGCCATCGAGTCCGGTCCGGTTCGTACCGAGTCCTTGACGGCCACGCGTGTGTTCCTGGTGACCTGGGCGAACCCCTTGCCAGGCTCCTGTATCTCAACCCGGCCCTGCAGGACCACGAGCGTCGAGTCACGCACCAGCGCGAACCCGGAGGATGGCTGGATAACGTCCTGCTGCACCCCGACCACGGTGGCCGCGGAGATCACGAGGATCGCAAGGGTCTGCGTGGGGAGGGCCGCTGAGCTCACCAGTGTTTACCTACCGCTTTTCGTGCCAGCCCCCCAATGGCCCAAGATGCCACCATCGATGGGTCAATTGGAAGGTTTCTGACCTCTTCACCCAATGTGACGCTTCGCCGTTCCTTCGCAGAGCGCCGGGCGCGCTCTTAGCGTCGACAAGCTCGAACCTCGCCTGCGTCCGGAAGCCGGCTCTGTCGGTGTTTTTGTAGTCGGTGACAACGCTGATGCTCGTAACCCCGGTTGGGAGAGACCACTGCGCACGGTAGGGCTCGACGCCGTGGTGCCACGAGGCAATGGTTCCGATGTACCAGCCCTCCAGCGGAGGCGCCACGGCGCTCCCGTCAGAATTCTCCGGCTGCAAAGCCACGCGTGCCTCGACAGCTGGCGAACTGCCCACGTTCTCGATGGAGACGGCGACATTGAGCTCACTGGGCCCGTTTTCCTCAGGGCCGGCCCGGAGATCGCATCGGCACATTGGCACCTCGCTTCTTTCGCGGGCGGTCTGTGACTCGTTCGCCATCAGGTACGTGATCAGGGCAAGAGTAGCAGCTGCGATCGCCAGCGCGACTGTTGCCCATGCGACGATTTGCTCAGGTTCCATGTCTGCTCCTACTGGCGGCCCCCCCCCGCCTCCTCAATATCCGGGTCGATCCGGGGTCGCCTCACGGGGAAACACAGTGTACTTTAAGTTCAGACCTAAAACGTCGAGGCAGGGGTGATCGGCTATGGTGTCGGGCTGGATTCGGCACCGGCCCGACCCTACAATCCTGCCACTCGGAAGGACCCGAACGCATCGGTCTCGGGTATCCGCGTCCGGCGTGAGGCTTGAGAACCGGCCGTCAAAACGGAGCGCAGCGGTCTCGGGTACCAGCGTCCGGCGTGAGGCCGGAGAACCTGCCGTCAAATGGAGGGAGAGCGATGGCACGGGTGGGCTACAAGGACATGCGCGGCTACCTGGATATTCTCGAAAAGGCCGGGCTGCTCAAGTACGTCAAGACGGAAGTCGATCTGAAACACGAGATCGGCGCCATCTCTTGCATGTCGCTGGATGACCGAGGGCCAGGGATCATGTTTGAGAACATCAAAGGTCATCCGGGTGGCAAGCTGGCCGTCAACATCATGTCCACCACCGAGCAGATGGCGCTTGCCTTCAACACTGGGACGACGACGTCGAGATCGTCAACACGATCCACCAGGGCAAGGCCAGCCCGATCCCCCCCAAAGTGGTCGATTCAGCCGCCTGCCAGGAAGTGATCGAAACCGGAGATCAAATCGACGTCTATTCGATTCCGACGCCGATCTGGCACGAGAAGGACGGTGGCCCATATATCGGCACGACCGCCGGCGTCATCACGTCTGACCCGGATACAGGCTATCTCAACAGCGGCATGTACCGCTGCATGA
>DASXTD010000381.1:0-3521 GCA_036505655.1 Chloroflexota bacterium | reverse complement strand
AGCGGCACCTTGATCAAGGCTTGGAACCTGGATGTATTCAACCGCTCCACGCAGACTCGTTGAAACTTGGGGCGAAGGAAGCCGGGCGCGCTGGAGGGCCACGTCATGCGCCACTCCACCCGGCCCCGCGAGCGTGAGAGTGACCGCGGAGCCATCCGACCCGCTCAGCTGTTGCAGGACTGCGTAGAAATCGACGCCGTCGATGCGGTTCCCATCGACGGCGCGGAGCGAGTCTCCAATCTTGGCCCCGGCGCGGTCGGCGGGGCTATCGCGAAGAATCTGGCGAACGACCGGTGAGCCGCCGATCTCAGATGGAGCCAGCACTAGTCCAACGTTCGCGACCCGCGGAGACTGCCTCCGGCCGAGCTCCGACGAATCGAGATAGTCCGAGAGGGGATCGGGCAGCGCCGATACCATGCCTCGCACCGCCGCCTGCCCGACGTTTCCCACATCCGCCCCCCGCGTGCCCAGCTTCCTCAGAAAGGAATCGTAGGCACTCCCGAACTGTGCCCAGTCGCCTTGCGGGTTGCCGGTCATCTGCACTGGCGCTTCGTCTAGCAGGGCCGTGTCCGCAGGCAGCAGGCCCGACTCTAGCGCTCCGGAGTGCGCGCCCTTAAAAGCTCCGATGACCAGGCTGGAGCCGTCGACGCGGTCCACGTAGCTGTTGATGATCGTCTGGTAGATTGAGAAGAGCTCATCTGAGCCCAGCGATCGCGCCCCGGCCTGTGGGGAGATCCCCGCGGTATTAGACCGCAGGTCGCTCGGACCCCCGCCACCGGAACCGAACAAATCGGTGGGGTCGGGTCCGCCCCCCGCCATGGTGCAGCCGCTGAGCACCAGCGCGAATCCCAGCCACGCTATGCGAGCCATCAGCGGTCCAGCTCCTCTCGACGTCTCTTACATACTAACTGGACCTAAACCGAGGCAGGGGATTGGGTATGGGTGGCCTCGGCGCTCGCCCGGCCGAGATGGAAGTGGCGTATGGCCGGGACCAGTACCAGCATCGGCACAATGAGCACCGCGGCCAGGCCACCGGTGAAGGCCGACACCTCCGGACCCCAGGCTTGGGCGACCGCCCCCGACTCGAATTGGCCAAGCTGCGGCCCGCCCGTGGTGAAGACCGAGTTGACCGAGAGGACGCGTCCTCGCAACTCGTCAGGCGTAACCAGCTGGTTGATGGTGTTGCGCAGGATCGTCGCCGTCGTGTTACCGAGCCCCGTGCCCGCCAGCATGATCACCGACAGCACGAAGTTCGTGGACACGGCGAAGACGCATGTGGTGAGGCCAAAAAAGACCATACCGATCATGACCCACCAACCGGCCCAATCGCGCTTCGGTAACCGCTGGCTGAGCACCGCGCCGAGGAGCGATCCCACTGATACGGCCGAATTCAGGATGCCCAGACCCTGCGGACCGACAAACAGGATGTCGCGCGCAAAGACTGGGAAAAGCGCGCGCTGATTGCCGAAGAACGTGGCGTTGAAGTCGAGCACCATAAGAGCGAGCAGAATGGGGTGGCTCCAAACGAACGCCCAGCCCTCGCCCAGGGCGGCCAGATTCATCCCCCGGCGTCCAGCTCGGGCCGTCTGTTTGCTGCGGATGATCGCCAGGGCGCCCCACATCAGCAGAGACGAAGCCGAGCCCACTGCGTAGCACCACTCGGCGCCGCCTGCAGCCAGGACCACTCCCGCGATAGCCGGTCCAGCAATAGAGCCGAGTGTCCGCTGAATGCTGTTTAGGGCGATGGCGCTCGGAATGTCTTCCCGCGGCACCAGGTTCGGGACCAAGGCCTGGCGGGCAGGCATGTCGAAGGCGCTGGCGAAAGCCTGCAGGATCGAGCTGACGTAGAGGATGGCCGGTGAGATCAGCCCGCTCGCGGTAAACCAGACCAGGGAAAACACGACGGCGAACTGCGTGATTTGTGTGACCAGGAGCAGCTTACGCCGATCCACGGCGTCGGCGAGGACTCCACCGACCATGACCAGAATGAGCTGGGGGAGACCACGGGCGAGGCCCAGCAGTCCAATCTGCAGCGGAGAGTTGGTTAGCTCATAGATCTGCCAGGCGTTTCCGACTGATACAAATTGACTGCCGAGAGCCGAGATGACCGCCGCTATCCAGAATAGGCGGAAGTCCCTATGGCGGAGGGCAGTGGGCACTCCGCTACTGGGTCACTCGGGCGTATTGAGTCGCCAGGGCCGGCTCGAACAGCTTGCGCTGAATCTGGCTCAGGTCCGGGCGTCTGACGTTCCAGGCCAGTCGCAGAGACTCCAGCAGCTGAATCACTTGGCCGGACAGGTCGAACTCCCACCAGCGGAGTCCGTGGAAAGCCGACGCTGGAAAGGCATGATGATTGTTGTGCCAGCCCTCACCCAGCCCGGTAAGTCCCACGAACCAGTTATTGCGGCTCAGATCGGTCGTATTGAAAGGCCGGCTGCCCCAGCGGTGGCACACGGAATTGACCGCGAAGGTCACGTTTTGCACCGCGAGCTGGCGGAATAGCCCACCCCAGGCAAGCCCGATACCACCGCCGACGAGAAAGCGAATGGCGTCCGGATATCCCTCTGCGAGCGTGCCCCCGAAGTTTGCCAGCGCGAGCCCCCCGCCGATCAGGAAGGGGATGACGTAGCCTGCCGTTACCCACAAGGCAAAGGTTTTACTGACCCAGGTGGAGATACGATCCCGTTGGACGCGGCCACCGTACCGTTCGAGATCGATGTCGGAGAAGTCACTGAGCCATCCCCAGTGTGAGTGGAATAAGCCCCTGCGGGGCGAATGGGGATCGCCCTCCTGGTCGGAGAATAGGTGGTGCTTCAAATGGTTGGCCACCCAGGCGTTCGCAGGGCCCTCCACCGCCATCGAGCCCATGATCAGCAGAATCGCCTTGATGGCAGGGTGAGTCTCGAAGCTCCGGTGCGTGAGCATGCGGTGGTAGCCAACAGTGATGCCCAGGCCGGTTGCAAGAAAGCCCAGGATAAAAAGCCCAAGGTGAAAGAGTGTCGCCTGGCCGAGAACCAGGCTAGCCAGAGCTGCCAGCGTGCCTAGTCCCGGTAGAACAAACACAAAAAGGCTGGTTATGAGCACGCTGACCCAACGGCGTGTTCGGACGGGTTCGACCCAGGAATCGACGGAAGCCACCAAGAAATCCTCCTACGTCTCTTCGAGTGCCGAAGAGTACGAACATCATATACGAGCGTAGCCACCGGCGGAGCGGCCCTCGGGACCCAAGACACGAGCTCGCGCATAGTGATGGCCGTTAAATCGAGGGTCCGCTCCGGGTGACTCGTATACTTCCGTGAAGTTTGACCCGAGAATCCGTAGGGGCGGGACCTGCGCCCGTCCGCGTCCAGCCGCACTTCGGGCGGCGGGCGCCCACAGGTGGCGCTCCTACGGCCTTCGCGTGCGCTGGAGTTGCCGTAACGTGGCGAGCGTGACCTTGCGGGGCGTAACCAAGCGGTTCGGGCAGGTCATCGCGGTGAGCGATCTTTCATTGGAAGTTCGCGATCGTGAGTTCCTGGTCC
>DASXTD010000380.1:0-4105 GCA_036505655.1 Chloroflexota bacterium | reverse complement strand
CATGCGCTAGGCATCATCCACGTAGGCGAGCGCATGGCGGAGATCCTGGCCCAGCACTTCGGCAGCATGGACAAGTTGCTAGCCGCCAATGAAGAGGAGCTCATTGACATCGAAGGCGTGGGGCCGAAGATCGGGGCCAGCATCTACGAGTTCTTGCACGCCGGGGCGAACCTCCAGCTCATCGAGAAGCTCCGGCAGGCGGGCCTCAACCTGGTCGAGGTGCAGAGCGAGACCGGCGACTTGCCGCTCAGTGGCTCCACCTTTGTGCTGACCGGTCGTCTCGAAAATTGGTCCCGTTTGCAGGCGGAGGGGCGAATCAAGTCGCTAGGCGGCTCAGTCGCTGACTCCGTGAGCAAGAAGACCAGCTACGTCGTGGTCGGCGAAGAGCCCGGCTCCAAGCTCCAGCGGGCGCGCACTCTCGGGATTCCCATCCTTGACGAGCAGAGCTTCGAAGAGATCGTCGGCGCACGTGACTGAGGGGAGTCCGGTCCGCGTTTACAAGGTGGATTGGACCACCGGCCAGACCCTGATGTCGTGGCCCGCTACGGTCCTACGCGCTTCCCCCACCGAGGCGGTCGTGCAGGCGATCTTTAGCAACCGCCCCACCGAGATCGACGGCGTGAGCATCCAGGCCGGGGACATCTTCACCGAACACTACTACACCGACTGCAACTACAACATCTTCCACATCGCGACGCCTGACCGACAGCTCAAGGGGTGGTACTGCAACGTGGCCTTACCCGCCGTTCTCGACCAGGATCGCGTCACCTTTGTTGACCTCAAGCTCGACGTGTTCGTCCACCCCGATGGCCGAGCAACCGTGCTCGACGAGGATGAATTCGAGGCCGCTTGCGCCATATGCAAGCCGACGGACCTGGTTGGGGTTGTCCCGGTCGCGCGCTCATCGGTCGAGCAGCTCCTGGATCTCGCCCGCCGCCGCGCACTTCCCCACCCGCCAAATTATTCCCTCCCCCCTGGCGGGGGAAGGCAGGGAGAGGGGGACCCCGTCGCCCGTTAGTAGGCCGGACCTGGCCCGATGGATGGCCCTGCCGGTCGCCGTGGCCGCTGTCTCCACCTCCGGAATTCTGATTCGCTTAACCACGGCTCCTCCCTTGGTTACGGCCGCGAACCGCATGCTGCTGGCCGGCTTTCTGTTGCTCGTCTGGGCTGCTCTCCGCGGACCGTCCGAGCTTCCGCGGGCATTACGCCAGCACGGGCTTCTCCTGGCCCTATCCGGGCTCCTCCTCGGAATCCACTTTGCCCTCTGGACCGCCTCGCTGTTCTTGACGTCGGTGGCCAGCGCCGTCTTCCTGGTAGACACTCATCCGGCCCTGACGGCCCTGCTGGCACGAATCGCTCTGGGCGAGCTGTCCGGCCCCGCTTTGTGGCTCGGCATCCTTTTGACCGCGCTGGGCGGAGCGATTATCGGCGGCGGCGATTTTCAGCTCGGGGGCCCCGCTCTACCTGGCGATCTGATGGCCCTGGGAGCTTCGGTGGCCTTTGCTGGCTACCTCGTGATCGGGCGTCACGTCCGAGCCGATCTCGACGTCGCGGTTTACGCTGGCCTCGTCTATGGCATCGCCGGAATACTGCTGGCCCTGGCCGCGGTCTTGTCTGGCTCGCAATTGTCCAGCAATGCGGCGCATGACGCACCCCTCTGGCTCGCCCTCGTTCTGGTGCCGACTCTAGCTGGGCACACCGTGTTCAACTGGGCACTGCGCCACGTGCAGACCTCCGTCGTGGCCGTGTCTGTGGTGGGCGAGCCGGTCGGCACGACTCTGTTGGCCTGGTGGCTCCTCGCCCAGCAACCCCAAGCTGCCGCGCTCCTCGGTGGCGCGACCATCCTGGTGGGCCTTTGGTTGGCTCTCAAAGGCCATTAATCTTTCCTGCCCGGCACCGGCCCCATGCTATATTGGCGACCAACGAAGGCCGGTCCGGTAGGGCTGGGGGGCGAGCGAAGCGTCTCGGGGATCAGCCATGAGACGCGTACCAGTTATGGCCGTTCAATCCCCGCCGCATTTTCGGGAGGGTTCCTGGCATGCAATTTCGCAGCCATGCCTTAGTGGTGTGCGGCGCGCTCTTCTTCACCGCTTGCGCCAGTCCAGGTGGGTCCCCGGCCTCTCAACTATCAGCCGGCACGACCGCTGGCACCCCCAAGACGATCCGCATCGCATTCCAGGGCTTCGAGGAACCCAATCAGGCCGGACTCATCTCCTATGGCAGCGCCGGCGGCTTCGATCCCCTCGAGCACTTCATGATCTTCCACGCCAGCCTTACCGTCTTCGATGAGCAGGGCAACCGCTCACCCCGCCTGGCCGCCAAGGTGCCTAGCGTGCAGGACGGCGATTGGAAAGTTCTGCCTGACGGCCAAATGGAAGTCACCTGGAAGCTCCGCCCAAACGCTCAGTGGCACGATGGCTCGCCGCTAGTCAGCGAGGATTTCGCCCTCGGGCTCCAGGTGGTCAATGATCCCGAGATCCCGGTCAGCAAGCCCGGCTGGACCAAGCTCGTGGCCGGCGTCGATACGCCCGATGCTCAGACCCTGGTCGTCCACTGGAAGGAGCCGTGGTTTGAGGCCGGCGGTGGCGGCGCCAAGGATATCCCGGCCCTTCCCACCCATCTCCTCACCGACCTTTACAAGGCCAGCGACAAGCAGGCCTTCATCAACAGCCCCTATTGGACCAGCGAGTTCGTCGGCTTGGGGCCCTACAAACTCAGCCAGTGGCAGCTTGGGAGCTTCATCGAGGGCGTCGCGTTTGATCGGTACGTGCTCGGCAAACCCAAAATCGACCGAATCCGTCTTATCTATGTGGGCGACGTCAATGCCATCGTAGCCGGGATACTTTCTAGCGACCTGGACATAGTCCCCATGGGAACACGGTTCCACGCCGAAGAGCTCGAAGCGGTGCGCAATGGCTGGGGCGATGCGTCTGGCCGCATTTTGCTCGGACCCGCCGGGGCCCGCACGGTCTACTTCCAGATGCGCGACCCCAGCACGGCATGGGCGCGTGACCCGCGCGTGCGCCGGGCGCTGGTGCACGCAATCGATCGCGAAGGGATCAACGAGGCGGTGCAATTCGGCTGGGGCTCACCGGCCGACACGCTGTTGACCAGGGAAGACAGCCGCTTTGCCCCGCTCGAAAAGACTGGTCTAGCTCGCTATCCCTTCGACCAGAACCGAGCCCGCCAGCTGCTCGCTGAAGCGGGCTGGACTCCCGGTGCTGACGGGCTTTGGCGCGATCAACAAGGCGAAATACTTTCCCTCGATCTCAGCGGCACCGCGCAGGGAAGCAATGTCCAGGAAGTACAGGCTGTCGCTAGCAATTGGCAGCAGGTCGGGATCAAGGTCAGCCCGGTTCCGATCTCACCGCAGGCCGCCAACCTGGACGAGCTCAAAAATAGCGTGAAGGGCGGCTTCATGTGGCCGCTCAGCGCCGATCGCGCCGTGCCCGAGCAGCTTACCAGCGCCCAGGTTGCCAGCGACCAGACCCGCTGGAAGGGCTCCAACTATGCCGGCTACAAGAACCCCGCTTACGATGACCTCTACAATCGCTCGGTTCGGTCACTAGAAACAGAAAACCAGCAGCAAGCGCTTATTGATGCGTTGCGTCTCCTCTCAGAGGAGGTCCCCGTCATCCCCGTCTACCACTACGGCAACGGCATCATCATTCGAAAGGGCCTGGATGGGCCCGGCCTACCCTCGCCCGGTCAGACCTCGAACGCCTGGAACATCCATACCTGGAGCTTGAGCTGATTGTCGAAGGTTAGAATTCAGACATGATGCGGCTGTACTCCACCACGGGCTATGAAAGATCCCCGGATCATCTCCGCGAAGCGGGGGTGAGGGGCCGCCAGGCCTCAGGGGGCGGGCGGGCGGGACAAGAATGAGGATCGCACTCGTTTCCCCCTACGATTACGCGACCCCAGGCGGTGTGACGGAACACGTCCGCCATCTGGCGCTCGAGTTCCAGCAGGCTGGCCACGAAACGCACGTCATCGCTCCTTGCTCCGAACCCGAGCTCGACGCTCCTGTCCCCTTCCACAAAGTGAGCACTCCGTTCGGCCTCCCCATGAACGGCTCCGTCGCGCGCATCGGACTGAACCC
>DASXTD010000379.1:0-2264 GCA_036505655.1 Chloroflexota bacterium | reverse complement strand
AGGCTGCGCGGGTTGAGCCGAGCCTCACGCACCAGCCGGATGATGGCGGCCTGATCTTCCGCCGTGGCTCGCCGGACCGTGTCCTGCACGACCACATGATGACCGCACCGTGACACCGACGGACACGAGCCCACTGCCATCGTCAAGAACCACTCATGCCGCGTGGGGTGCGTAAGCCCCCTGACCGTCGCCGGCGTCGCCACTGCGTCGCCACGGAGCCAATGCATAATCGATCTTGCGCCGGTGCCGATGAGCGATCGCCAGGGTCGATGCTCGGGCACAGCGCGTAGACAGTTAGGGCTGACGCTTGCTCAGCCCGACCAGCGCGGGCCCCTCGGTCGCCCGGTGCAATAGTGGACTCATGACAGCGTGGCAGGACGTCGAGCGCGCCGAGCCTGAGTTCGCGCAGCGCGTGCGGAGGCTTTTCGACGCGCGCAGACACAAGACGATTGCCACCTTGCGAGCCGACGGGTCACCGCGGATCTCGGGGATCGAGGCGGCCTTCGAGGACGGCGAGCTGGCCTTCGGCTCGATGCCGAACGCGCGCAAGGGCGCGGATCTGCGTCGGGATCCGCGGTTCGCCTTGCACAGCGCCACGGTCGACCCGGTCGAGGGCTCGGAGGCGCAGTGGCCGGGCGAGGCGAAGATTTCCGGGCTGGCGATCTATGCTGGGCCGACCACCGAGGCACCCGATGGAGACCGCTTTTACGCCGACATCGCTGAGGTCGTGCATACCCACCTCAACGAGAAGGCCACGATGCTCGTCGTCGAGTGGTGGACGCCCACGCACGGGCTGCGCAGGATCGAGCGCGAGTAGTCCTGATCGAAATCAGACACTACCGGCTGCGCCAGACGGACTGGGACCCTCATGCCGCATGGGCGCGCTGGTTGCACGAACGTGGCGGTCATCAGGGCGCCGGACTAGCGGGTCGCGGCGAACAGGAAGTGCGTGCCGCCATCCCAGAGGCCGGCTCTCGGCAGATCGCTACTTCGCTGCGCAGGAACCGCTGCCAGCGGGTTGGATGATCAGCCAGTCGGGCCAGCGCGTCTGGGTTGCCGAGCGAGGCCCAGTTGCTTGCGGAGCCACCGAGCATGCGCCCACGGCGGCAACGACAAGATCGTTGATCTCCCGCGAGCGGAACATCCGGCAGATGTGCTGGCCCGATCCCGGTGGTTGTGTCTCCCGCAGGTCGCCGGTCTCCAGAACCCGATCTGTGACATCGTCGCCATACCGCTCGGCCAGCCCAACGACGCCGGGCAGGAAATGCCGGTAAGCGCCGTCACGCGGCTGGACGTGCGCCGCGCGTGACACGGCATCGACGGGCCTGGCAGGGTAGTCGCGGTCATCGACTCCGTCTCACAGGGGGACGCCCATGTCCGATCTCAACGACGAGCTGCTGGAAGCGGCCGGGACCGGCAATCTGGCAGCGGTGAAGAATGCGCTGGAGAACGGCGCGGACGTCGATGCTCGCGATGCCGGCTTCGGGCGGACCGCCATGATGACGGCATCGATGCACAGTGCGATTCCCATCATGCAGGCGCTGCTGGACGCCGGCGCAGAAGTAAATCTTCAGGCCCAGCTTGGCGAGACGGCGTTGATTCTGGCTGCCAGCGCCCGAGGAGGGGAATCGATTAAGCTGTTGCTGGCACACGGCGCGGACCCGAACATTGCGGACCGCGAGCAAAAGACACCGTTGATGTGGCTGGTGGACACCCAGTTCCATCGGGGGGTGGACACCTCAGCGTCGATTAAGCCATTGGTCGAGGCTGGGGCACGGATCAATGACCGGGATACGGCCAGACAGACCGCCCTCATGTGGGCGGTCAGGGGCATGGGCACGTCGTTCGATGTCCGGCCCACGGTCCTTGCCAAGCTCGTGGAGCACGGCGCTGACGTTAATGCCACCGACTCTAACGATGAAACTGCCATGTTCGGCCTCGTGAGGTACATAGACGACGCTCTGGCCCTGGATGGTGGTCCGCCATGCATCCAGGTCCTGATTGATGCGGGAGCAGACCGGAATGCTCTCAACAAGGCGGGAAAGACTCCGCTAGCCGTCGTGAGCCGAAACAATCCGCTGGTAATAGAGATGTTACGCAACATCGGCTTCACCGAGTAATCGGGAGGTCGTGTAGTTGCGGCGACCATGGCGGACACAGTCAAGAGCGGCTCGCCGCTGGACAGGAACACCCGCGGACACCCCGGCCAGGTTTCGCTGGATCGCGGCGATCCGCTCCAGCGTCGGGTCTTTCAACTGCATGGT
>DASXTD010000378.1:0-8400 GCA_036505655.1 Chloroflexota bacterium | reverse complement strand
GTTTCCATCGATCTCGATGCTTTCCGGATCGGTCACCACGGGAGCCAACAAATCCCGGCGGTGCTGCTTGCGCCTGTCGCTGAGCGAAGTGTGCAGCGCTAGCTGGTAGAGCCAGGAGGAGAAAGCCTCCGGGTAGCGGAGCGTCTTAAGGCCGTGATAGGCCTTGAGCCAGATCTCCTGGCAGAGGTCTTCGGCGTGGTCGGAGTCGCCAATGGTCTTACGTACATATCCCTGGAGCGGCCCCGCGTATTCGTCGTACAGATCCTCGAAGGCGTCCGCGCTACCCTGGGTGGCTGCCTCGACAGCAACCGCGACGGAAGAGGACTCCATCTTGCTCTACTCCTGGACCCGTTCAAATAAACGATTTGTATTCACGATTCGTAACAAGAAGAGTGGGGCCTGGGGTGCGGACAGGCCCCACTCTTCTTACGGATTGGAGGAGGTGCTTAGTGAGTGAGCGTTCCCGTGATGCCACCAGAAGTGGTGCTGGTCGCGGTGCCGCTCAAAGTGCCGTCACTCGTTGACGTAGTCGTTGTGGTCGTGCTACTCGCGGTGCCTGAGCCGGAAGCCGTGGTGCCAGCAATCGTCTTGCTCGCGCCAGCGCTGCCGCCGCCGCTAACCGTCCCGGTGCTCGGCGAGACCGAGCCGGTGGCGCCACCAGAGATAGTGGAGTTGGCCCCGGAGCCACTCACGCTGATGCCGGACCCACTGCCGCTCACAGTTGCGGTAGTGCCGTGACCAGCCAGGCTGACGCTACCAGTGTTGTTTGTGGTGTCGACGCTGGCTTCACCGGTCATGCCAGCCTTTTGGATGGTGACTTCGGCACCCGAATCGGTAACCGTGGCGTCGATGGGGCCGACGCTGATTGTGCTCGGAGACTCAGGGGGCGGCGAGCTCACAGAGCAATCACCGTCAGAGCAGCTGACGCTCGCCGAGCCGTCGGCATCAACCGAGCCACTGATCTCGATGGAGCCGGACGCCCCACCAGAGACTGAGCCCCCAGCGGAGCCTGAACCACTGACGCTCGCGCTCGCTCCGTCGGAGCCGGAACCGCTGACGCTCGCGCCGGCCGCGGATCCCTCGATGCTGATGCTCTTGCCGGGCCTGGAGAGGGTGAGGTTGCCGCTCAATCCAGAGGCCATGACGCCACCGCTCAGTTCGTGGCGGCTCGCGCTTACCTCAGCACTGTTGGACCCGGACTCAATGTTGAGGTGGCCCCCATTTTTGGACAGGTCGAGGTGCTCGCTGGCATTCTCGGAAAGGATGCTCTTGTCACCCCTGTCGAGACTCGCGTGCTCATTGGCGTCCATTGAGGCTGTCTTGTCCTTGAAACTGATTTCGTCTGTACTTCCGGCATTTGCGCCCATTGAGGCCGCCAACACTAAGGCGGCGCTGGCGACCGCGACGCCGACGGGAACGCCGCCGACCAAAAGGGCTCTGCCGAGACTCCAATGACCAAACATCTTGGCCTCCCTCTATGTGCTCCGACCTCTTGGTCGGGCCCGTTTGAACCGCTCATCTCTTAAGACGCCGCGAGAGGCCGGAATCCTGCGCTCACTTCTTGGTTTTTTTGAATCTTCAAATTCGGCGCCACGCTGCCCAGCAGCAGATATAGACTAGGTGGGTTTCGCGAGCCGGCTGCTAGCCGGAGCGGAGCACGAAGGAGGCTGACGATGCTAACCGCGGAGCAAAACGACCTCTTGACCAGGACCGGTCCAGGAACCGGCGCTGGGGACCTGCTTCGACGCTACTGGCAGCCGGTGGCCCTCTCGGCAGAACTGCCGCCGGGGGGCGCGCCGGTCCCGCTTCAGATCTGCGGGGAAGAGCTGGTTCTCTTTCGCGATGAGCAGGGCCGGGCTGGATTGCTCGGGCTGCATTGCAGCCACCGAGGGGCGGACTTGAGCTATGGACGCCTCGAAGACGGCGGGTTGCGTTGCATCTACCACGGCTGGCTGTATGACCGAACTGGTCGCTGCCTGGAGCAGCCCGGGGAGCCAGCGGGCAGCACGTTCCATGAGAAGATCCAACATCGAGCCTACCCGTGCCGCGAGATCGCGGGCGCGATCTTCGCCTATCTGGGTCCGGGCGCGTCGCCGTTGTTCCCCAACTACGAGTTCCTGCACGCACCGATCGAGCAAATGCACGTGAACAAGGTCTTTCACGAATGCAACTACCTTCAAGGAAACGAAGGGAACATCGACCCCGTCCACCTCTCCTACCTGCATCTCATGCGGCAGGGGGCAGCGGCCGCGAACGAAGAGATGCAGCGCCTCAACTCGTTCATCGAACGGGACGTGGCGCCGGCGCTGGATGTCGAGGAGACCGACTTCGGGATTCGCATTTACGCGGTACGTGACGCCGGCGCAGAGACTCGCTACGTTCGGGTGACCAACTTTATCTATCCGAACCTGTCGGCTTTCACGGCGGCCATCCCGGATAGCTACAGCGTGAACTGGCATGTGCCGATCGACGACACCCACCACTGGAAGTGGATGTTTAACTTCTCTCGCAACACCAGGATCGACAGGGACCTGATGGAGCGGTTCTTCTTCGGCGATCAGCTGACACCGGGCCATCGCTTCAAGCGCAACCGAGACAATCGGTACCTCCAGGACCGCGAGGAGATGCAGTACCGCACGTTCCTGGGTCTGGGCGGCAACTTCGTACTCCACGATGTCGTGGCGACTGAAGGCCAGGGGCCGATTGGCGACCGTACGCAGGAGCACTTGGCCACAAGCGACAAGGCCATCGTCATGGAGCGCCAGCTGCTGCTTCAGGCAGTCCAGCGAGTCCGCGACGGTGGAGACGCTCCACACGTGATCCGACGACCCGAAGACAACCATCTAGAGCACGTGGGCGGAATGGACTTCGAGCTACCCCGCTCGGCTGACTGGAAAGAGCACGTGCGCCAGGTGATCGCGGACCGGCAACGCCAGGCAGTCGCCACGGGCTAGTTAGCTAAGAAGTCCAGCACGAGGCGGTTGAACTCGTCGGCGTGCTCGAACTGAACCCAGTGGCCGCAGTGCCCAAAGATGTGCATCTGCGAGCCCGGTAGCCCAGCCAGCAGCCGCAGACCGGTATCCATGGGCACTACGCGGTCGTCACGGCCCCAGAGGATCAGCGTGGGCGCCGTGATCTTGCCTAGTTCGGCTCCCAGATCGCGCTGCGCGTTCCCGGACTTCTTACGGGCCTCAAGATGCCCCGGGTTGAGGGCGGCCTGAAGCCGATCCTGGAGCAACTCCTCGGTCAGGAAGGACGAGTCGTACACCATCAAATTAATGAGTCGCCGCATGCCGTCGGCGGTCGGGTCGTTGAATACCTGGTTGAGGACCTTGATTCCCTCGGTCGGCATAGGGGCGAACAGGCTCTGCCCGGCGCCGGACGATCCCATGACGACCAGCTTGTCGATGCGGTTCGGATAATCGATGGCGAAGTTGATCGAGGCGCCGCCGCCCATCGAGTTACCGACCAAACTGGCTTTCTCTATGCCGAGCTTGTCCAGCAGGGCGCAGATGGCTCGGGCGGTGTGCTGGGAGCGCGGCTCAGTGACCACGACTGAGTCCGACTGGCCAAACTGTGGCATGTCGACCAGCAGGGTGCGGTGATGCTCGGCAAAAGAGCCGATATTGCGCTGGAAGTTGCTCCAGCCGCTGGCGCCTGGCCCGCCACCGTGGACCATGACTACAGCCGGTCCGGTGCCGGCCTCGTTGTAGTGCAGCTTGAAGTCGCCGACTGACTCGAACTTGCTCGTGCTCTCCGCGGTGAGGGCGGTTGCAGTCGCAGCCATTTCTTCCTCCCATGTTTGACCAGAATGAGAGAGGGTACGCCGCGCCGCGCGCGCCGTCAACTAGCGGTTTACTGGGTCAGGAGAGCGATGGCGTTGACTTCGATCTTGGCTGACGGGCGCGCGAGCTCGCGGATGACCACCATGGTACTGGCTGGACGCGCGTCCCCGAACACCTCGGCGCGGATGGCATTGACCGTGGCGTAGGCATCCGCGCCGCCCTCAGTCAGAAAGATGTTCATAGTGACGAGATCGCCGAAGCTGCCACCTTCAGCGGCCAGGATGCCACCGATCATCTCAAAAATAGACCTGGCTTGCTCGCCCAGGGTGCCAGCGTCACCGGGGCCGGTCGAACGCGCGGCCGCGGTCATTCCGGCGATGAACAGGAAATTCCCGTTGCGAATGGCCGGGCTATAGGAGCCAGTAGGCTGCCGTATATGGGCGTAGCTTCGCTTCTCGTTCGGCATGCCGGCTCCGCCGAGAACCTAGGTCCCTAAGCCCCGTTTCGCTGCCAGGAGTCGTCTGCCTGCCAATCGCTCTGGCCGAGCCGGCCCGCGGCCACGGGCTGGCCACCCTCGTCCACTCGCGCAAAACCCGCTCGAGCGACGCCCTCATGAGCGATGTGGATGTAGGGGTCGTTCTTGGCTGGGTCACGCACCAGCCCCATCGGATCCTCGCCGCGCTCCACCTTGGCGATTTGCTCCAGGATGGTGTTGTGGTACAGGATGACGCCCTTGTCCGAGGTCACGAGGTGCTCGATCGTGCGATCACTGATGGGGCCCTGGCCGATCCAGGCCATCTCGTCCTGCGGAATCACCGCGTCGCCGACCGCCCGTCCGAACTCGTCGTAGCGGACAACGTCGTGGACGACCTTGAATGGGCCCGCTGCCTGCCCGTCCTTCAGATAACGGAAGTGATAGAGGAAATGCAGGGTGTGGGTATCGTCCATCGGCGTCCGGATCTGGTAGCTGCCGCCCCAGGCGCCGCCTACGACGACCAAAGTGTTGGGGAACAGGATGGGGTGGCCGGTCACCCAGTCGTCGCAGTCTTCGGCCTCCCCCTCGATCAGGCGCCGTTTGTAGATGCCGTATTCGAACACGTCGAAGTCGATTTTGAGGTGGGGCGGCGTGAGCATGCCTTCGGGCTTGCCATGATGTCGGTTGTAGTAGTTGCCGTAGTGACCATGCAGATGCTCGAAATGTACCGGGTCCATCGAGTTGTCCATGCACTGGAGCCAACTGCAGGGGAGCTGCTTGACCAAGACGCTACGATCGATGTCCTCGCGGGCATAGGCCTCGAAGCGAGGCAGGAAGGGCGCGGGTTGGGGTCCGAGATAGGCCCAGATCAAGCCACCCATTTCCTGGACTGGATAGGACTTGATCTTGAGCGGCAGGCAAGCGGGCTCGAAAGGCATGTCGATGACCTGGCCCTGGATGTTGTAGGTCCAGCCGTGATAGCAGCAGCGCAAGCCATCTTCTTGGGGGATTCCGTAGGCGAGCGACACGGCGCGGTGAGCGCACCGATCACCGATCAGGCCAATGTTGCCCCGGGTGTCTCTGAAGAGAGTAAGGTCCTCACTGAGCAGCCGTACCGGCTGAACCGGCTCCTTCTCCAGGTCTTCTTTGGTGCCGATCGCATGCCAGTACATACGCAGCATTTTGCCGCCCGGCGTCTCCGGTCCGGTCTGCGTCAAGCGCTCATTGATTTCCTTAGTTAGCATCGGTGCTCCTTCCGGGGCCTAAAGAGGGTATCGGTCGCTATCGCTAGCGCCTCTATCTTAACCCAGTTTTTGCCTTTTCGCCTATCCAAGCTGCTCCGCGAGATATTGAGCGTCATCTCCCACGCCAAAAATAAACGAAGACTTCCACTTGTAGAGGAATCTCAAGCCCAGAAAGTACAGACCCGGGCAAGCCGTGACTCCGCGCTGATGCATCGGCCGCCCGGCCCCGTCGAACACTGGGACCTGTGCCCAGCTGAAATCTGACACAAAGCCCGTGGCCCAGATTACGGTCGTAACGCCACGCTCGTCGAGATCCAGCTCCACGATCGGCTCCTCGATTACTCGGGGGTCGAGCTCGGGGCTGTGGGTGTCGTCCGGTGGTGCGTCCATCCCCGTTTCGCGGATGTAGCGATCCACGCGCTGCCTCATCATCTCGAATGACTCGTCCCAGAGCTTCAGTGTCTCACCGACGTCAGGAGCGAGATGGAGCTTCGGCCCCTCAACACCCTGCAGGTGGCCGAGGAGGACTACTCCATCCGCGGCGAACTTCCGATAGTCCAGATCGTGGCCTCCCCTGACGCCGGTGAGCTGGCCGCCCGGGCCGTACTTCGACCATTGAGAAGTGGCCATATCGGGGGTCAGATCGAATTCGCCTGTCATATAGCGCCACCAGGAGCTGTCCTTCCCTCGGTAGCGGCGCGTGCTTCGTTGAGACCGGCCCAGGGAAAGGTAGACCTGCCGGCCGCTCTCGTTCAGCTCTTCGGCGATCTGACAGCCGGAGCTGCCCGAGCCGACCACGAGCACGCCGCCGGGCGGCAGCTGGTCCGGGTTCTTGTAGCGACTGGAATGCAGCTGAAAGATGCTCCTGGGGAATCCGGCGCTGACCGGGAGGATCTTGGGCTTTTGAAAGGCCCCCGTTGCGATCACCACGTTGGGCGCCTCGAACGTGGCCTCGCTCGTGGTAAGCACAAATCCGGTGCCTTCCGGATGCTGCTTGAGCGACTCAACCGTCGTGCCACAGCGCAAGGGCGGGGTGAACGAGGCGGCGTAGTCTTCGATAAATGTGACTACGTCGTCTTTGGGCATGAAGCCATCGGGGTCATCGCCCTGGTATTCGAAGCCGGGCAGACGTGTGAGCCAGTTAGGAGTGAGCAAGGTGAGCGAGTCCCAGCGCTCGCTGCGCCATTTCTCGGCGAGGCGCGCGCGCTCCAGGATCAGATGTTCCCGCCCGGGTTGGGTCAGGCAATAGCTCATCGCCAGGCCGGATTGACCGCCGCCGATGATGATTGTCTCGATCTGTTCGCTCACCGCGTTGAGGCTTCCATTCGAGGTTGATCGGTCGGCGCTATTGTGCTGGAAAGCCGCCCGACTCGTCCTGGTTGACAATAAGCATTCAGGAGTTGTTAAAAGGGGCAAAGGGAAGGCGCCGTCTTGCTACAGTGCTACTCGATCAAGCGTAGCGATCAGCGCAGCGTCCCGGGTTTCAACGCCAGAGGGGTTGTCAAGGCTCGGCCGTCAATTGGGAGTTTAGGAAGTGGGCCAGAAATTGCGCTGGTTGGCTCAGGTGAATCCGCTGGATTATGGCAAGGCACTGTTGGGAGTGGCGTTGACCATTGCCGTCATCGGGTTCAGCCAGAGTTTCCTGACCATTCGCATGGTCTACCTGGTCCCGCTGGCGCTGGTTGCCAGCCGCTGGGGGCGTGGGCCAGCCATCGTCGCGGTGCTCCTGTCCTTTATTGTGTTCGACTACTTCTTCATCGACCCAGTGGGGTCGTTCGTCGCAACCAAGCCCGAGGAAGCGATAGGACTTGCACTCCTGCTAGGTGTGACTCTCTTCAGCACCCAGCTAGTCGCGGCGGCCAGGCAGCGCTCCGAGGCACTGGAAGAAGCGGCGCTCGCCCGCCGCTCCGATGAGCTCAAGACGACCCTGCTGCGGGCCGTCTCGCATAGTCTGCGCACGCCGCTGGCCACCATCAAAGCGGGCGCATCAGGGCTACTGCAGGAGCACGCCAGCTATTCTGAGGCGGATCGACGCGAGCTGCTGCAAATGATGGAGGCGGAAGCTGATCGGCTGGACCGGATAGTTGGCCAGTTGCTCGATGCCTCGCGTCTCGAGGGCGCCGAAGCGGCGCCGACCAAGCATCCGGAAGATCTGGTGGAGCTGATTGACGGAGTGGTGCGACGCTTGCAGCCAGGGCTGAAGGGACGGCCGGTCGACGTGGCGGTCCCCTGGGACCTGCCGTTGGTGCACTGCGATTACGCCCAAATCGATCAAGTGGTGACCAATTTGGTCGAAAATGCTGCGCTACATACCCCGCCGGGCTCGCCGATCACTGTCAAGGCGACCTTCGACGGGGAGGCCGTGCGTACCGAAGTGGTGGATCAAGGGCCCGGCATCCCGCGCAGTGAGCGCGCCCGTCTATTCGAGGCCTTCGAGCGGGGCGCCAGCGAAGCCCCGGGCTCGGGCCTAGGTCTGGCGATCGCGCGAGGATTGGTGGAAGCACACGGCGGGGAGCTCTGGGTTGAAGACGCGCCGGGGGGCGGGGCAGCCTTCGTATTTCGCTTGCCTGCCGAGGTCCCAGCGGTTGGCTAATTCGCGCGTGCTCGTCGTAGACGATGACGTGCACGTGCGGCGGACCCTGCATGTAGCGCTGCATGCCAACGGCTACGACGTGGAGGAGGTCGGGACCGGCCAGGCCGCCATCGAGCGGACGAACGCTGACCCTGCCGATCTGGTGATCCTTGATCTCGGGCTGCCCGATATCGACGGCGTCGAAGTATGTCGAGAGCTGCGCCGATGGTCCGATCTGCCGATCATCGTGTTGTCCGCGGCGGGCGACGATGCTGCGAAGGTGCGGGCGCTCGACGAAGGCGCGGACGACTACGTCACCAAGCC
>DASXTD010000377.1:0-6423 GCA_036505655.1 Chloroflexota bacterium | reverse complement strand
TGCAAAGACGAAGTCATCGGCAGCGAGCGGCGTGCCATCGTGCCATATCAGGTTCGACCGTAGCCGATACGTTGTCTCCATCCGGCCATCAGGAAAGAGCTTCCAGGTGTTGGTGTCGAGCTGGGGCAGCGCCTCCGCCAGGTAGGGCATGGGGTTGGACTGGTCGTCCAAGAGCACCAGATCCGCATTGAAGATCCGCTTTGGGAATTGATTCGACCCGCCGACTCCCTGTCCCAGCGGCCGGGCGGTCAGGATTGTGGGCTCGTTCTGGACGGCGACGACCAACGTGCGGGCCGATTGAGCGGGCTGACCGTCGGCTCTTGAGGTTGTGGGGCCGGTAAGCGGAGCGCAAGCGGCCCCCAACAACGCGAGGACCAGGCCAACCAACATCGCTCGTGGGAATAGCAGTTGGAAGATGTTTGGGTCTCTCCCTAGAGGTAGCCCTGCTGCTTCCAGAAGCGTTCGGCGGCTGGATGCAGGGGCACCATCATAGGCGCCGACCAGTGATCCGAAACCATGAGCTTTAGGTCGAGCGGGCCATCCCCGTACCAGGGGATCCGGTCCTTGCGGGCTTCGAGCGCAGTGCAGAACTTCGTCACGAGCTCGTCCGGCGTGCTCTCCATGCAGAACGCCGGCCAGCCACTGAAATCTATCGTCCACAGGTCTTCGTGCAGGCCGGGGAATTCCTCGCGGCTGGCGATCTGCCGGCGCAGCCCTAGCTTCTCTAGTTGCTGGAGATGCGGCTCATCGATCGATAGGTACCGCATGCCCAATTCCAGCGCCCGCGGCGTGTAGTTGTGGAACCCTTCATCGATCACGGCGTTGAGCTCTCCACTCGCGATCGCGCTGAGACGGCCGGGGGCGGTCGGCAGTCCCGGAGTGTAGCGGAGCTCCCCACCCCAATCCGCGACGTCCTTCAGCGAGAAGCCGTAAGCAGCCAGGATCAGGTCGGTGACGATGTGGACCGCGTGGTTCTCGCGGCCGCCTCGCAGCGATAGCTTGAGCGGATATTTCCTATCCACGATGTCCTGGATCGAGGTGATGCCGGTGTCCGCGGTCACGGCGAAGCCCCAGCGGTCGAATTGGGGGAAGACCATGATGGTTCGGACCGGAATCGGCTGGGGGTAGGGTCCGGCGCCCTTATAGGCCATCGCGAGCACGCCACCAGGATTGCAGATCGCGAAATCCGCCTCTCCACTGGCAACGATCCCAATCGAGTTGGGTGCATCGCTGGCGAAGAATGTGTACGCCCATTCGGGTGCGTCTTGCTCGCGCAGCTTGATGATGACCTGCTTGTCCGGCCAGTCGCGCGTCCCTACTAGCTCCGATGCGACTTCCAGCATCAGGCGGGAGCGCTGGGTCGGTGGACCGCCCCCTGGCCTCGTAGGCTCGACGAAACGACGTTCCTGCATGCTCACTCGTCCTCGTCGTAGTCCCATTGGTAATTGGGATCGGTGTAGCACTGGGGTGGCATCTCTGACTCTAGACCGCGCTTGCCTAGCTCCTGCTCGAATTGCTGGCGAACCCAGGGATCCTCGTCCGGGTACTCGATGTTGGTGTTGGGTCCGCCCCGGCGAAGTGGATCGCCCGCATTCATATGGGGAGCATGGAAGGCCAGGTAGCGAGCCGGAATCGAGCCCACGTTGAAATGCTGGTGATACCAGCGGGCGGGGGGCACGAACACGCTAGCTTCGTGCCAGGGCACTACGATCCGCTCGCCGCCCGTGCTTGGCCACATGATCGAGTAGCCATCACCGGCCGGAATGATGATGACCACGCCCGGACCGTGATGGTGAGCCTTCTTGTAGCTGCCCGGTGGGAAAACCGACATGTGGGACGGAATGAGCGAAGAGGCGAACTGAATGGTCACATGGTGGCCCCCGCCGCCGCGCTCCTGGTAGGTATCGAGCTTGTCCCAGGCCGCCATGTCTGGGAAGAAGTTGCCGTACCACAGTGGCCGTCCCAGCGAACGCGCATGCTCGTTGGGGTTTTCGACCGCGGTAGCCGCGGAGTACGTGTCTCCGCTGTAGAGCTTGTCCGGCTGGACGAACGCGTTGTCGAAATAGAACTCCGGCTCCGGTCGGAGCGCCATGGCGGTGGGCAGATGGCTGTAGTGCATCAGCCGAGTGGGCTCGTGCCCTTGGGTATTGGACATCTGATAGGTGCAGCCGCCAGGGATGCAGAAGATGCTGCGCTTGGCCCACTCGAAGGTCTTCTTAGGACCGTCCCCCGCCCAGATCGTGGTGATTCCGCGGCCTTCGACCACGTAGACGACCTCATCCAGACTGAACTTCACGGGCCGGGTGGTGACGCCCGGAGGGATCTCCGTGATCCGAACCTCGCTCACGTCCTTCTGGCCGGCCAGCACGGCGAACGCCGCGTTGCACTCCCGTTCCGGCCAGGGACCGACCGGGATGGTGCGGGCGTCTTCGATTGCGTAGCCCCGAAACACCGGGACTCCGGTGGACTCGACGTAACGATCGTAGGGTGATGGATTCTGAGGCGGGCGAGTGGCTGCTGCCACCAGCTCCGTTGCTGCCGCTGTCATATGCCTCTCCTTATCAGTTCAGGAAATTCCTAGTCTACAGCGCGAGCACTTCGACGTCCGCCAGGTCATCCATGCGCAAGATGTGGTCGGCTACCTCAAGGGCGCGCGCCCGGGGGATGCTGCCGCCGGCCAGGTCGACGAACTTCTCGATGAGGGCTGCTCGCGACACTGGGTTTTCTGGCTCACCGGATGCATGGCGAATCTCGGACCGGAGTAGTTGTCCATCACGAAGACGCAACTCCACCCAGGCCGGCCATTCTTGGGGATAGCGGGCATCTAGGGCCGGATCGCGCACGCAATCCGTGCGCGTCATGAGGTTGCGGATCGTCTCGTCTTCCAAGTTGGCCGGAGTGAAATCGCGGTAACCGGCGGAGCCACGCACGAGCGCGAGGGCGGAGCCGAACGGCGCACTAAATTGCGCCTCGACAAGGTTCCTGGGATCGCGCTTGCGCTCGATGGGCTCGGCGACGAGTAGCGCACCACCGGTCAGCACTCCCAGCCGAATGCGCTCCACGTCTTCTGAGGCGATTCGGTGCTGGTTGCGGAGCGCCAGCACGCAGTCGATGAGTCCGTGGTTGTAGCGGCAGCACGCGTAGGGCTTTATCGACACGCGCTCGACCTGGAATTGCTGCCCTGGGTCGTCGAAGAAGAGGCGGTCCGGGTCGGGATCGTCGCTGAAGGCGTGCAGCGCTCCGAGCGGCCCCTCGATTGCCGAGGCCGGACCGGTGAAGCCAGTGCGGGCCAGCGAGGCGGCGACTACTCCGGCGTGAGCAGCCCAACCGGCGTTGAGCCGCTTGGTCCACGATCCGTCACTCAGGTACTCGAGCGAGCCTGCCGCCATGGTGCCCGCGATCCCGAGGGCGGATACGGTCTGGGCGATGTCCAGGCCCAGCAGCAGGCTGGCCGCGGTCGCGGCACCGAACGCACCGGCCACGCCGGTCGGATGGAACCCCCGCGCGTAGGCCGACGCTGGATTGAGCGCGTTGCCCACGCGCATCATGACCTCATAGCCGGCCACGACCGCCTCCAGGAAGCGCGTGGGAGGAGCATCGTTCTCCTGGGCGAGGCTCAACGCGGCGGGAACCACTGCGACGCCTGGATGCAGCGACGACTCGGTAGTCACGTCATCCATTTCGATCGCGTGAGCCATGGTGCCGTTGGCCAGCGCGGCCCAGGGGGCCGGAGCTCGAAATCCAGCGCCCCAGACGATTGCCCGACCTCCCCCTGCCATTTCCCGGGCGAGCTCGATTCCAGGGCGGCTCGACTCCTCAAGGCTGCCGCGCAGCGCCACCCCGGTCAGATCGAGAACCAGCTCTTTCGTCCGTTCTTGGACAGCCGAGGGCAGCTTGTCCCACCTGAGGTCCAGACAAAACGCCGCCAGCCTTTGCGTCGCCGATAAGGTCAATGCCGTGTTCCTTCAGGATGATTCGCAGCCGGGCGCGGATTCCCACGTCGCTCCGCTCCTCGGAATGACAGACTGCTTGGCCGTTATCCTAAATCCCAACTGCTGGAGGTTGAAACCGATCCGTTTGCGCAAGCCGTTTTACGGCTGGTACATCGTCGCGGTGGCCTTCATCAGCCTGTTTCTGCAGGCGACTGGCGGCGGCTTCACCTTCAGCATCTTTCTCCCGACCATGAATGAGGACCTCGGTTGGTCCCGCAGCACGATCGTCGCTGCCAACAGCATTGCTTCCCTAACGGCGGCCGCCATCGGTCCCTTGCTGGGCCGGCTGGTCGACCGCCGCGGACCCCGCATCGTGTTGACCCTCTGCATCTTGACGTTCGGGATCGCCCAACTAGCGTCCGGGTTCGTGCAGCAGCCGTGGCAGTTTTACCTGGCATACGGCTTGATTGGTGGCGCCTCGCGCCCAGGTCTCCAGAGCGTGGTTCCGGGAGCAATGATCGCCCATTGGTTCTCGCGTCGTCGCTCGATCGCCTATAGCATGGCCTCGTTGGGCCCCCCCATCGCGAATGTGCTGATCCCGCCCGCGGTCGCGGCGCTGGTTGCGTTCGCTGGTTGGCGCGCAGGTTGGGACGGTCTGGGTCTATTCACCCTCGCGGTTGGTCTGGCACCGGCCTTACTCATCGTTCGAACGCGACCCGAGGACCGGGGCCTTCGGCCCGATGGAGATGCCGCCGCACCGCCGAATGTCGAGCGGGGTCGAACTACTGTCGGCGCGACCCCTAACACTGACGAGGGCTGGACGGCTCGCGAGGCGCTGCACAGCCGAGCGTTCTGGATGGTCGCGACCGGCATGTCGTTCATCCTGCTGGCGCCAAACACATCGGTCGTGTTCCTTTATTCGTACCTGAACAGCAAGGGGCTCGGTCCGGCGGCCGCCGCGGCTGCCGTGGCCGGCGTGAGCGGAATGCAAGTGATCTCGCGGGTGGTCTTCTGGCTCCCGATGATTGCGCGTCTCAAGAGCGTGCGGCGCATTGTGCTGCTCTGGGGGAGCCTCCTGCTGACTTCCACGCTGATTCTGGCGCTGGCCGATAGTCCGGCCTGGGCCTACGTGGCCGCGGGAGTATTGGGCGTCGGGCTGGGTGGCAGCCTGGTACTGCTGCTTCAGATCTGGCCCGAGTACTTCGGCCGCCGGGCCATCGGAACCATCATTGGCTCCGCACAGGCACTCCAGGGCGTGAGCAGCGCGACGGTCCCGTTCTTGCTCGCCGCCCTACTCGACCGTACGGGCAGCTTCACCCTGCTCTATTTGATCGTTGCCGTCTTCGTCCTCACCGGGCTGGCCCTCCACGTCATCGTCGGCAAGCCCACCAGGCAGGGCCTGGAGCCATAGGGGCAATGCACTTGTAATTCCCCTCCTGATCGGTCGCCCCGTTGGTTCGCGTACGCTCGACGCTAGGCGACTTCCCATTCGAAGATGTTCCAGCTGTTGCCTTCCTGGGGGCCGTAGTTTCCGATCGGGCCCTTGACGTTGTTTTTCGCCAAGAACACCTCCACCTGGTAGTGCAGCGGCGCATACCCGGCTAGCTCCGACATGCGCACCGGAATCGCGATCGTGGCCGCCGTACGCTCCCGCGCGTCCAGTGAGGTCAGGGCAATCTTCTGCAGGCGGTCGATCTCGAGATCCGAGAAGCTGCCTCGGTTTAGCTCCACGTAACCGGTCTCCGGCCTGGGCAGCTGGGCCGATACGAAATGGAAGTTCTCCGTACTAATGCTTCGCCCATTGAGCTGCGTGCCCGTAAAGTTCGCCCGGTACTCGCGGTCCCGCTCTCTTGCCGCCGGCAGCACGTTGAGGGCCGAGTTTATCCCTACGACCTTCCAGTTGTTGGCAATGATCGTTGCTTCTTGGGCCTGTCCAGTGCTCCCCATGACCTCCACGTCGAGCGTCTTGCCATCTGGTCCCGCGAAGAGGCTCGACGGCCCCGACCGCTGGAATCCGGCCTCGGCCAGCAGCGCGGCCGCCCGCTGAGGATCAAACGGATATTTTCGAATCGATCCGTCGATTTCGGGGAACAGCACGTCCGAGGGGAGGACAAATGCATCCGCCGTCGAGCCGATGCCTTCATCCACGGTGTCCACAATCGACTGGCGGTCAATTGCCTGCATAAGCGCCTGGCGCACGCGGGTATCGGAGAGCGCGCTCGTCCGGCCCGGTACCTGGCGGTACTGGAACTCCATGAAATCGAGCCGAGTTGCCCACGTCTTCAAGTACCCCTCGCCCTTAGAGACCCACTGGTCCCGCGCCACCACCGCTTCCGGGGCGCGCACCCCGGGCGAGCTGACCAGGTCCACTGCGCCCGACAGCAGGTTCGAAAGTAGCGCCGCGTGATCGGGAACGAACCGAATGTCCAGCGTGTCCAGCTTGGGTGGGCCGAGGAACCAATCCAGGTTGGCTCGGGCGATGATACCCTGC
>DASXTD010000376.1:0-6879 GCA_036505655.1 Chloroflexota bacterium | reverse complement strand
CCTAAAGCTGTTTTCAAGACAGCCGCCATAAACCGCTCGGCCATCCCTCCGATAGAAAGTATATCGAGCGTCAGACGCCGCCGAACTCTGGGTTAACCATCCCTTCGATGCTTGACCCAGCCGGCGGCGCCTCACTAAGATTCGCCCGCAGCTAACCTCGGGAGGCTAACCCAATGCGTCGCGTGATCCTGTTCCTTTCCGTCCTCGCCGCTTCCGGAATCATCGCGGCACCAGGCGCCTCGAGCGCGGCCCCGGCCCCGCCCCAACCGGGCGACTACATCGTCGATGTCGAGAACCCCGATTGCCCGATCGGCGGCCCCATCGTTCGGATAACACCCTCCGGTGAAGCGACGGTCCTGGCCCAGGGTGGGCTCCTCAAGAAGCCGCGGGGCACCGCGGTCCAAGACCAGAATACGCTGATTGTGGCGGACGGCCAGGCGGGCCTGCTCAAGCTCGACCTGCGCACCGGCACCGTTACTCGAATCGCCTTCGGTCCGCCCTGGCAGCCCCGCGAGGTCGCGATTGACTCAGATGGGACCTACATCGTAGCTGACTGGCCGGATGCTTCGGCCGACACCTTGCGGGCCGCCAACGGCATGACCTCTACCTCGTCGAGCGGCACCCGGACCGGGCCCCAGCCGACCGCTGCTCCGGGAACGGTTGGCCGTCTGGGCGCTCAAGGTGAAGCGTCGGCGGCCGCCGGTCCGCCGGCCATATACCGAGTCACGCCAGCGGGCAAGGTCACGCTGATCGCGTCCGGGGCACCCCTCAAGAAACCCCACGGCATGTCGCTGGACGCTTTTGGGAACATCCTCGTGACTGATGGAGGGTTCGACGGGAATGGGCCCGTGCGCGTAACTCCGGACGGCCAGATGACGCTGCTTCGCCGCTACGGCCCGGGCTTCCTCCAGGGCGCAGCGCTGCGGGTCGATGGCGAAGGAAATTACATCGTGGCCGAGAATACCGGGGCCGTGCTCAAGCTGACGCCAGACGGCGATCTCACCACGCACTATCGGGGTGATCCATTTTCTCCCCATCCGTTCCAGAACAATCCGAACATCCTGGGCGGCCCGCGCGGCCTGGACATCGATTCCAACGGTGATTACATCGTGTTGGACCAGACCCAGGGAGCGCTGTATCGACTCACGCCAGGAGGCGACATCTCACAGATCTACCAGGGCAGCATCCTCTGCCATCCAGCGGGCCTCATGATCTTTCGCCCGGGCGCCGGTGGACGCCCCCCGGCCCCTGCGGTCGTGCCACCCAGCGCGCCTGCCGTTGCGCCGGATGTGGTGCCGGACGGCGGTGTGCCTGACGACCTCGGAGAGATGCCGCCGGCTTCAGACGAATAGCGCCTATTGCGCTCTTCACGTTCGCACTCGGGCTATTGCCCGAGAAGCTTCCGGAGCCGGCCGTCGATGCGAGCCTCGTAATACTCCCAGGCTCGGTTGGCGACCGGCCCAACCTGGACGCCTCCGCCCGCCCCGCTCGCGGGTGCTTCAATCCAGGGGGCGGCCTCTTCCTTGTCCCAGTAATCCACATCCCCGAGAGCAACCGCGTGGTGCAGCACCTCAGCGTTGTCCCGCAGAGTGATAGAGCGCAATACCGTGGCAGACACGTCTCTGCCGACTACAACATCGCCGTGGCCACGCAGCAGCATGGCGCTGGCTTGCCCCAACACCTGTACGACCTTGTTTCCTCGATCCAGATTCCGGATGAGCCCAGCGTCCCGATAAACGGCCAGGCCCTCGTTCCACTCATACGATTGCCCCGCCAGAACGCCCCGAAGCTTCACCTTCGCAAGCCCCCAAATCCGCGACCACATCGAGTGAGAATGCAGAACGCAGTTCACGTCGGCCCGGGCCTTGAGCACGCAGGCGTGAATCGGCCATTCCTGGTTCGGAGTCCCCCGGCCCTCGACCACGTTGCCGTCGAAGTCCATGACGATGAAGTCATCAGGGGTGACCAGCGCCGGAGGCATCTGGCGCGGAATGATCATGAGATTCGGCGTGTCCGGCATCCGAGCCGAGAGGTGACCATAGGCATCGAGGATGCTTTGCTCTGCCAGGATGCGACAGCCGGTGGTGAGCTTGTCGACTTCGGCCTCGATCGTCATCTTTCCCCCTATTTGAGCAATCGCGAAAGCCGGCGGTCGGCATATGCCTTACCGTCGTGCTGGCACGCCGGACAGTACTGGAAGTTCGTCTCAGCCAGATAAATCGAAGCGATGGGCTCGCCGCATCGCGGGCACGGTTCACCCGTGCGACGGTGGACCTGGAACGAGTGGCGCTCATCGCCGCGCGCCACCAGCAAGTAGTTGTTATCGCGAGCGCGTTCGATCGCCGCGGCAAGAACCTTGCGAATCGCCTCCAGCAGCGCCACTGCCTCCTCATCCTCGACGCTGGAGGTCATTCGCAGCGGCGCCAGACGCGCCTCCCACAGGATGTCGTCTGAATAGGCATTACCGATGCCGGCGACCTTATGCTGGTTCTCCAGGAAGGTCTTCAGCTGCATCCGCTCGGACCTCAGCAGCTCGCCCAGGCGGTCTGGCGTGAGCTTCGGATCGAGCGCGTCTATGCCCAGGCTCTGCAAATGCTCGGCGACCTGGTCGGATCGGAGAACATGCGCGGACGAGCGCTTCTTGGTTCCCAGCTCCACCACTCGCAGGGCCGTGCCATCGTCGAAGCTCAGCTCCAGGGAGACAGCGCGCGGCGGATTCTTACCTGCCTGCGCGAAGACCATGCGGCCGCCGATGCCCAGGTGGAGCGCCAGCACCAGATCGTCGGAGAATTCCAGCAGCAGATGCTTGCCGTGGCGGCCGGTGCGCATGAACCGAGTATCCACCAGGGCTTCGAGCGGCGGATCGAACGTCTTGAGCAAGGCGAACTGGCGCAGCGTGGCCGCCTCGACGAGCCGATCCGCAAGGCGGCTCTGGAGCTCATCGCGCAGCGCTTCGATCTCCGGCAGCTCCGGCACCTATCACCTCCGGTTTGACGGCCCGTCGCGGCAACACCCCTCTCACGTTGGGCCCCGATGCCGCTCGGCTCGTACCGTACGAAAATTGTAGGGTTGGGCGCCCTACTTGCCCACCACCAGCGCACCCAGAATGATTAGCATAAGGGGCACGATTAGCCACCCGAAAAGGGGTGATGGCTCCTTGCGGATGCCGGGTGGCTCGCCCTCAGGCCCCGGGACAAGGACCAGGCGCGGAGCCAGCGCGAACCCCAGGATGGATCCGCAGACCAGTCCGCCCAGATGGCCCCATTGGTCGATGGCCGGCGCCACCAGGCCAAACACGACGTTCGCCCCCAGGATGAACAGCATGCCGCTCAGCTGGGCTCTTCCCGCCGCGCCAGCCAGACGCCTATTGCGCGCGAAGAATACCGTCAGGGCGGCGGCGCACCCAAAGATGGCGGCGCTGGCCCCTGCGCTCAATCCAGGGGTGAATAGGTAGCTCGCGGTGACGCCGGCCAGGCCGCTGATCAAGTAGATGGTCAGAAATCGCGAGTGCCCGAACGCCATCTCTGTGAGGCGGCCGAAGCTCAGCAGAGCTACAGAGTTGAGGAGGAGATGCGTGGCTCCGACGTGGACGAAGTTAGCCGTGAGCAAGCGCCAGTACTCGCCCTGCGCGATGAGCGGGGTCACCTTGGCCCCGAAGGCCACCAGCACGCGGCCGGTGGTCGAGCCGCCAGCGGTCTCCATGGCGATCCATACCGCGACGTTGATGGCCGTGATGATCCAGGCCAGCAGCGTGGCGGGCAGCTGGCGACCGTCGGTCGGCCTCGTGGGGCTATTCACGAAGGAGGACAGGCCGGGTGCTTGCGGCTAGCGTGTCCTGCCAGGGCTTCCGCCACCTGGGTTGGCTCCAGCAGGGGGCCCAGCGGCGGGTCCATTTGGAGCACCACGCCCGTCAGGACCGCCGGCCGGCCCCTTCTCTCCTCCGGATCCGCCTCTTTCAGGCGGTGGGTTCGTCCCCGGTGAACCTCGATCGGGCGGGCCGCCGGGTCGCTGATCTCCCTGTGGCCCATCGTCTCGTCCTTCTTGACGCGCCCGGCCCGGTGATTCGTCGTCTGAGCGCGGACCGCCGCGGAGCTTGTCACGCAAATCGGCCAGATCGTCCGGCAGCTCGTCACCATTGAGTACCTGGATCAGCTCATCCGGATCCAGGGACTCGAGTCGCTTTGCCAGGCCCGGTGGGAAGTTGCCCTCCTCAAGAAGCTTCCGCAAGCCAGGCGGCAGTTCGTCTCGATCCAGCAACATTTCAAGTCCTGGCGGCAACCCCTCGAGGGACTCTTCTCCGGGGGTAGGAGAGGGCCCAGGGGTTGGTGATGTGACGGGCGTCTGGGTCCCGGTTGGTACGGGCGTGCTAGTGGCCGTCGCGCCCGGCCCCGCCGTAGCCGTTGCCTGGGTTGGGGTTGAAGTGGGTATGAGGGTCGAGGTTTGAGCCGAAGCGCCGCTCGGTGCGACAAGCGCGGCGACGAATCCCAGTGTGACCAGCCAACAACGTACAGGCGTCAAGTCAATCCTCCGAAAGTTGGTGCAAAAGCATGGGCAGCGTACTGGCTGGCTGCAGCCACGTCAAGCGGCAGCGGTTCCCACCGTATAATCTTGGGCACTGGCAGCGATGCCAGCTCGTGGTGGGCGTAGCGTAGAGGCTTAACGCGCCAGGTTGTGGCCCTGGAGATCGCGGGTTCGAATCCCGCCGCTCACCCCAAGCGCGTCGCTTTCCGGCTCGCTCGCGCCTGTAGCTCAGTGGATAGAGCACCTGTCTTCGGAACAGGGTGTCGGGGGTTCGAATCCCTCCAGGCGTACCACCAAGAAACCAGCATGCTGGGCCGGCCACGAGGGGGGTGCCCATGATGCGCAGGTTCGCGACCAAGCCGATGCTGTTCATGGCAATCGCTTTCCTGGCGGGGGCGTGTTCTCCCGCCAGTTCTGCTGTCACTCAGGTCAGCCCGCCAGCTCCGGCCCGCGTCGGGCCCAAGGTTCTGACGATCGCTTTGACCCGCGAGCCCAACGGCTTCGTGATCAGTCTCTCCGCCAGCGCTTCCACCTCGGGCGGGGCCATCCAGGCTCAGAACCTGCCAGCCAACAAGCTGCAGAACATCGACGAAAAGGGCCAGAATTACCCGGAGCTCGCCGAGGCCATCCCTTCCACCACCGCCGGTTCATGGAAGATCAATCCCGACGGCACCATGGAGACGACCTGGAAGCTGCGCCCGAACATCCGCTGGCATGATGGCGAGCCGGTCACCGCGGATGACCTCGTGTTCGGCTATCAAGCAGCCACAGCGCCGGGCGTACCTAGCCTCGGCGCCGCCTACCTGCGGAATATCAGTGACGTCGTCGCCCAGGACAGCCTCACCGCGCTGGTGAAATGGTCCAAGCCAAGCCCAGCCGCGGATACGCCGGGTGACAATCTGCCCATCCTCCCCAAGCATCTGCTGGAGTCCGAGCTGGCCAAGGGCGCCACGTCCTTCATGCAGCTGCCTTATTGGACGTCAGCGTTCGTCGGTAACGGCCCATTCAAGCTCGATCAGTGGCTGCCCGGCGATCAGCTCCAGTTCAGCGCATTCGACGGCTATTTCCGTGGCCGCCCCAAGCTGGACCGCGTCATCATTCGCGTAGTCCCGGATACCAACACCCAGGTCGCCAACCTCCTGGCCGGTGAGATCGATATGACCCTTCCCGTCAGCATCGATACGGAGACGGCGCTCTCCATCCAGGAGCGATGGGCGGGCACCGGCAATCAGGTGTTGCTGGCATCCCCGGGCAACTTGCGTAGCTTCCTTCCGAACAGCCACCCTGAGTACCAGACGCCGAGGGAGCTGCTGGATCCGCGCTACCGCCAGGCACTCTATCGGTCAGTCGACCGCCAGGCCATGTCCGATTTGGTGACCCGGGGCAACGCCCCGATCGCGGATAGCCTCTTGCCCGCCCAGCATCCATTGCGTGCCCCGCTCGAGTCCGCCATCGTTCGGTACCCATACGACGTCGGCGCGTCCATGCAAGCGCTCAGCGATCTCGGCTGGTCAAGGGCCCCGGACGGAGTTCTGCGTAACGCCGATGGCCGCGAATTCCGATTCAAGGTCTGGAATACCGCTGAGGCCCGAGCGGAACGCGAGATGAATAGTGCTATTGCCGGCTGGAAGCAGATGGGAATACAGATTGAAGAGGTATTGGTCCCGGCCACGCTCATCGTCAGCGACGAAGATCGCCTCCACCGTGACGGTATCAGCATCATCGGCGGGATCGCGGATGAGTTCCTAGCCGACCGCCTGAGCTGTGACACGATTCCCACGGCGGCTAATACCTTCCGCGGGCGCAACTCCGGAGCTTGGTGCAGCCCGCAAGCTCAGACCTTTATCGATCAGCTTCGGGTCACTATCCCCCAGAACCAGCGCATTGAGCTTCAGCGAGGATTGCTCGGGGTCATCGGCACCGAGCTCCCGATTATGCCCCTCTACTGGGACATCGATCCCATTCTGGTCCTAGCGGCAGTCAAAAACGTGCCCTTGCCTTCGGCTCCGACCCGCATCAGCACCTTCAATATCTGGGCGTGGGACAAGGAATAGCCCGTTACTCGCTGAGAAAAGCGAGCACTTCTTTAGAGAATTCGGCCGGCCGCTCATCGCAAATTCCGTGGCCGGCGCCCTCAAAGACAGCCAGCTTGGACCCCTTGATGCCGCCATGCACGACTGCGGCCAGGGAAA
This sequence comes from Chloroflexota bacterium, assembly GCA_036505655.1. Lineage (GTDB taxonomy): Bacteria > Chloroflexota > UBA6077 > UBA6077 > SHYK01 > DASXTD01. The sequence continues at coordinate 166 of DASXTD010000376.1, read as the reverse complement.
AGTCGTTGGTCTGATCCGCGGTCCCCCAGCAGACCAGCGTGGGTGCCTTGATGAAAGGCAACCGGCGGACCGTATTGTACCGCTGGCGGGTAAGCGGCGCCGTCATATGCTTCATGACCTTGGCAAAGCCGTCTACCTGCGCCGGATCGTGGGCTTTGCCCAGGTA
>DASXTD010000375.1:0-4112 GCA_036505655.1 Chloroflexota bacterium | reverse complement strand
CCGGTTCATCTTGAAGTGGTTTCGGCGGCCCGAACCCGGACTGCACCCCGAGGTCGAACTCAGCACCTACCTGTGGGAACGGACCTCGTTTCACGCCGTGCCCCGAGTGCTCGGGCGCCTGGAATACCGACCTCGACGTGGCGAGGTCATGACGCTGGCGGTCCTGGAGGAATACTGTTCGCATCACGGCGACGCCTACACCCAGGCTGAGGATGAGCTGAGCCGCTACTACGAAAGAGTGCTCGCCGCCGGAGCCAACCACGGGCCGCCACAGCTGGACGGCTCGCTCCTGGAGCTGGCTCAGGATGGCCTCGCAGATGCGAGCGAGCTGCTGCGTCCCTACCTGGACCAGGCGCGCCATCTAGGCGAACAGGCAGCCGAGCTGCACCGAGCGTTGGCCAGTGATTCGGCAGACATCAGCTTTGCCGCGGAACGATTCACGCCGTTCGCTCGCCAATCGCTCTACCACTCCATGCGTGAGCTGGCCGCGCAAACGCTCCAACTGCTGCGCCGTCGCAGCGCCGTGCTGCCGGAGACGGCGCGGGAGGGTGCTCGTCTGGCGCTTGACGACGAGGGAGCGATCCTGGAGCGGTTCCGCGCTTTGCTGGACCCCGCTTTAGAGGGAGTGCGGATCCGCTGTCATGGCGACTATCGATTGGAGGACTTGCTGTTCGACGGCACCGACTTCACGGTGATCGATTTCGAAGGTGAGCCAGATCGACCGCTCAGTGAGCGTCGGCTCAAGCGGCCCCCTTTCCGCGACGTGGCGAGTCTGCTGTGGTCGCTCCATTCGGCAGCGTACCAAGCCCTCGAGGAGGGGGCGAGAAGCACGCTGCGACCGTCCGACCTGCCGCTGCTGGAGCCTTGGGCGGATCACTGGTTCGTGGCCGTGAGCGCCTCGGTGTTGGGTGCCTATCTGTCACGCATGCGTGACAGCGGCCTGCTGCCCAACGACCCGGAGGGCTTGCGCAGGCTGTGGGGGGTCTGCCTCCTGGAGCGCGCCATGGCGCAGCTGGCTGATCACCTGTATCGAGCGCCTGAAGAGCTCCACATCGCCCTGCGCGCCGTTCGCTTTGCTGTCAAAGACGGAGGTTAAGGCCGCTGCGGGGTACAATGGGGAAACCGAGGAGGTGCGAATGCCCAAAGCCGAGGCCATCGAAGTCAGTGGAGTCATCACCGACTCCATGCGCGACGGCCAGTTTCGAGTGCATCTTGATTCTGGTCAGCAAGTACTTGCCTACACGTCTGGCAAGATGCGTAAGTTCCACATCCGCATGGCGCTGGGCGACCGAGTGAAGGTCGAGCTCAGCCCCTACGACCTGACCCGCGGCCGCATCACCTATCGCCAGGGCGCCCCTCAGACGACGCCGGACGCCGCCCGCCCCTAGCCGCCGCTCCCTCGCCCTTTGGGAGAGGGTTGGGGTGAGGGTGATCTTCTGCCGGGAAGCTACGGATTCCTGGCGAGTAAGGCCATGAAGGCTTCCTGAGGAACATCCACGTGCCCCAGGCGCTTCATTCGCTTCTTTCCTTCCGCCTGCTTCTCTAGCAGCTTCCGCTTCCGAGTGATATCGCCGCCATAGCATTTAGCGAGCACGTTTTTGCGTAGGGCGCGCACCGTCTCCCGCGCGACGACGTGGGGCCCGATCGCCGCCTGGATCGGAACGTCGAACATCTGGCGTGGAATGAGCTTCCGCAGCTTCTCGACCAGCCCGCGGCCGTAGCTCTGCGCTTGATCGGCAGGGATGATGGTGGAAAGCGCGTCCACCGGCTCCCCGTTCACCAGCACGTCCAGCTTGACCAGATTGGCGGGGCGTTCGTCCTCAAACTGGTAGTCGAGCGACGCATAGCCCTGGGTGGAGGACTTGAGTTGGTCGTAGAAGTCAACGATGAGGTCGGCCAGCGGCATCTCGAACTCGAGTAGCACGTGCAGCTCGTCCAGATACTCCATCTTGCGGTGGAAGCCGCGTCGCTGCCTCACCATCTCCATGATGGTCCCAATGAAGCGGCTGGGGCTCACGATGTCGAGCCGCATCCAGGGCTCGAACAGGGTGGCAATCCGCTGGGGCTCCGGAAGCTCGGCGGGATTATCGACGACGAGCTCCTCGCCAGCGGTGGTAAGCACTCGGTAGCCCACGCTCGGCGCGGTAATCAGCAGATCCAGGTCGTATTCGCGCTCGAGCCGCTCCCGCACGATGTCCATGTGCAGCATGCCGAGAAACCCGCATCGATAGCCGGGACCCAGGGCGATCGAGTTTTCGGGCTCGTAGGAGAGCGAGGCGTCGTTCAGTCGGAGCTTTTCCAGTGCGGCTCGGAGGTCCGGATAATTCTCGCTGGCGATTGGATAGAGGCCCGCGAAGACCATCGGCTTGGCGGGCCGGTACCCGGGTAACGGCTCCTGGGCAGGAGCGCGCGACGACGTGATGGTGTCGCCGACCCGCACCTGGCTGGCCTCTTTCAGGGCCGTGGCCACGTATCCGACTTCCCCAGCGTCGAGCTGGGCCAGGGACTCCATGCCCGGGCGGAAGATACCCACCTCCAGGGCCTCGGCGCGCGAGCCTTCCGCCATCAGCAGCAGTGGATCGTTGGTACGGAGCGAGCCATCCATCACCCGCACGTGGGCGATGACGCCCTTGTACGAGTCGTAGTGGCTATCGAAAACGAGGGCGCGTAGCTCTTCTCGTCCGGCGCTCTTCGGCGGAGGGATCTCGCGCACGATCGCTTCCAGGAGCGCCGGCACGCCGGTGCCCTCCTTGGCCGAAATGAAGAATATTTTGTCCCGGGGCAGCCCGATGATCTTCTCGATCTCCTTCGCGACGCCATCCGGATCGGCTGCGGGAAGATCGATCTTGTTCACCACGGGGATGAGCGCCAGGTCGTGCTCGAGCGCCAGGTAGACGTTGGCCAGGGTCTGGGCCTCAATGCCTTGCGCGGCATCGACCACCAGAATCGCGCCCTCGCACGCAGCCAGACTACGCGACACTTCATAGGTGAAATCGACGTGCCCCGGCGTGTCGATCAGGTTCAGCTGGTACCGGTAGCCATCACTCGCGGTGTAGAGCATGCGCACCGGCTTGAGCTTGATGGTGATGCCGCGCTCGCGCTCCAGGTCCATGACATCGAGCACCTGCTCGGCCATATCGCGGGGGCGGATGGTCTGGGTAAGCTCCAAGAGGCGATCGGCGAGGGTCGACTTTCCGTGATCGATGTGCGCAACAATGCAGAAGTTGCGAATGTGTGCCTGGTCCAAACGTGCTCCAAATTTAGTCCAGGCGGCGCCTGGTGGCATTCGCGGTGGTTGCTCGACGGCCTTGCCGTCAGCAGTAGCCGAGGACCTATGCCTGTTATTGTAGTCGGGCGTCCCTGGTGGTCCGCTTGGACACGCTTCACGGAATGCTTGGTAATGTCTCCTGAATTGGTTGGCTGGTATACTGGTGCCTCAAAGGTAGCGGAGCGGCCTTGGGAGCCAACCCAGAGGCGCCCGCTTGAAACGGCCGTCAATGGAGGGCCTGATTGGCACACAGTAGGAGCGCCCGCAAGTCTTTGCGCGTGGCCCAGCGGCAGGCGCTGGAGAACCGAGGCATCCGATCCTCGGTCCGCACGTACTTCCGCAAGGCGCAGCAGAGCGTGGCGCACAAAGCTGACGAAGCAGCCGACCTGGTCCGCCTGGCCGTGAGCCAGCTCGACAAGGCCGCGACCAAGCACGTCATGCACGCCAACCAGGCTGCCCGACGCAAGAGTCGCCTGATGCATCGACTTGCGGTGCTCCAGGCATCCAGCGCAACCACCGAAACTGGTGAGGCCGCTGCCGCGACCCCCCGCCGCAGGACTACCCGCGCCGCCGCCGCGGAGAAACCCGCGGCGCCCGCCCGAGCTCGTCGCACCCCAGCCCCAGTGGCCGAGGCAGCCCCCGCACCCCGTCGCAGGCGTACCGCTTCGTCCTAGTCTCAATCTAGCCTCCGCCCCCTTGACGCGCTGCCCGAGTGGGCGTATCATCCCTGAGAGAACATGCGTTCCAGGCACGGAGCGCAACTCCACTCGAGGAGAAGGCGCGGATGAGCCAGCTCAGCGATCGCCAGCAGCGCATGCTGAAATTCATCGCCGAATACGTCAGC
>DASXTD010000374.1:0-2165 GCA_036505655.1 Chloroflexota bacterium | reverse complement strand
GTCTGGGGAAGGTTACGACGGTATGATATAGTGTCGTCAGGAGGTGACCGTCCGGTGGAAATCGATCTCGAACGAGCCCGCCGCGCGCTCCTGCAGCTTGGTACGGCGCTCGAAGACGCCAGACAGGTGGTCCGCCCAGGCAGGGACGGATCGGTGCGGGTGAAGACCGATGACAGGATCATCGAGCTGCCGCTGTCGTGGGCCATTGCCGGCGCCGTCGCTTTTCTCGTGGCGGCGGTCTTCTCCACCGTCACGGCGCCCTCGATCCGCCGCCGCGAGCGGGAAGAAGAGCCGCTCGGCATCGGCTAGACCAGACATCATGCAAGGACGGGGAAGGCACCCCTGAGCATCCCCGAAAGGGGCGGTTGATCCTCGCTACCGGATCATCGAGTGCGGGCCCCGACGGGGCCCGAATCAGGGTGGAACCGCGGAGTCCTCCGTCCCTGCGACGGATGGATTCTTTTCATTTGGGGGAGGGACATGACGTTTCAAGAGGTCATCTTCGCGCTGGAGCGGTATTGGGCGGGCCGCGGCTGCATCATCGAACAGGCCTACGACGTGGAGGTCGGGGCGGGGACCATGCATCCGGCGACGTTCTTTCGCGCGCTGGGCCCCGAGCCGTGGCGGGTGGCGTTCGTCCAGCCGGCCCGCCGTCCGGCGGACGGCCGCTACGGGGCCAACCCCAACCGGCTCTTCAAGCACTATCAATATCAGGTGATTCTCAAGCCGTCTCCCGACGACGTCCAGGATCTCTATCTGCAGAGCCTCACCGATCTGGGCATCGACCTCGCCGCGCACGACGTCCGGTTCCTCGAGGACAACTGGGAGGCGCCAACGCTGGGGGCGTGGGGGTTGGGCTGGCAGGTCTTCCTCGATGGCCAGGAAATCACCCAGTTCACGTATTTCCAGCAGATGGGCGGCTTCGACGTCAAGCCCGTGTCCGCGGAGATCACCTACGGCCTCGAGCGCATTGCGATGTACGTGCAGCGCAAGAGCTCCGTGTTCGCGGTCGAGTGGGCGCCGGGACTGACCTACGGCGAGGTCCGCCAGCAGGACGAAGCCGAGCAGTCAACCTATGGTTTCGAGACCGCCGACGTTCCAGCATTGCGTGCAATGTTCGATACGGCCGAGTCCGAATCCAAGCGGCTCTTGGAACAGGATCTAGTACTTCCGGCCTACGACTACTTGCTGAAGTGTTCGCACTTGTTTAATTTGCTTGAATCGCGTGGCGCGGTCGGGGTCGCTGAACGCACCACGCGAATGGGGCGCTGTCGCGCACTGGCCCGAGCCTGTGCCGAACGCTATCTTGCCCGGCGAGAAGCCGCCGGGTTTCCCTTGTTACGATCGGTAGTGCGACAGGGCGGGCGGGCCCGTGGCCGTCACAAAGAGGGTGGGGCGACCGTATGAATCGCGGGGCAAATCTGCTGATAGAAGTCGGAACTGAGGATTTGCCGCCGCAGGAGGTCGCCGCTGCGCTCGAGCAGCTCCGTACGCATGCAAAATCGGCGCTTGCGGAGCTGCGCCTCGACGTAGAAAGTGTTGCAGTGTACGGAACTCCCAGGCGCCTGGTTCTGTCATGCAGTGGAGTCGCGGTGCGCCAGAAGTCTGCCGAACGCGAAGTCCGTGGGCCGGCCGCCCACGTCGCCTACGACATCGCGGGTAATCCGACAGAAGCTGCCAAGCGCTTTGCCCGCAGTCATGGCGTCCCTGTCGCGGCGTTACAGGTTCGAGATTTCGGCAGCCGCCAGTACACGGTTGCAGTAGTCAGCGAACGTGGCCAGACAGCGACATCGGTGCTTCCCGATGTGATGGCAAAGATCTTCGAGCAGCTTACTTTTGCGCGCACGATGCGATGGGGCAGCGTCGAACAGCGGTTCGCTCGGCCCATTCGCTGGGTTGTAGCGCTGATGGGGACCCGCGTACTCCCTCTCACCATCGCCCGAATCCGAGCCGGTCGCACTACTTACGGCCACCGCACATTACACCCGGGGCCTAGGATCGTTCGTTCTGCTGAGTCCTATTTCTCGGTGATCGAAGCTTCGGGAGTGGTGATTGATCCCGAGGTGCGGCGATCACTGATCATCCGACAGGCAAACGCGCTGGCCGCAGGCGGCAGGCTGAAGCCAGTGCTCGACTCAGGGTTGCTGACCGAAACGACCATGGGC
>DASXTD010000373.1:0-5345 GCA_036505655.1 Chloroflexota bacterium | reverse complement strand
ATCGGCGTGAGCAGCGGACGCGGCGCGGCTTATGCAGTGGATGCGCTGGTCGATCATCCCTGGGCGGGCGGATTCGAGGGCATTCACGTGGCATCGTTATGCAGTGGCGCGCGAGTGGGAAGCTGGAGCGGACGAGACCGCCGCAGTCTGGACGCAGACGAGAACGCGTTTGCTCTTGCCGCCGCGCTACGCGTGCCCGAAGAAAACGTTGCTTTGATGGGCGATGCGGCGGAAGGAGTGGGAACACGCTGGGACTTTACGCCCGTCAATCTCGTGCTCGCCGGGATGGGGTGCCTCAATACCTCCCACCATCTGCTTCGCTCACGAGCCCGGTCGGGGGCAATCGCTGAACCATTGGGAAGAATCGAGCAGTATCAGGCGCAGTACCCCGAGCTGCGCTTCGCCGCCGCTGAGATCGCTCATCGATTGTTTCCGGTTCGAGACAACACCCCGCTTCAGTTCCTGGAGGCGATAGAGGAATCGAATTCGCTGGTCGTTGCTGCGCCCGCCGAGACGATGCGGAATGCCGAGGTCATGATCCTGGTGGCAGGGGGCGCCCAGAAAGTGGACGCTCTGGTTCGACTTGTCACCGGTCAAACGAACGCCCCAGTCGAGCTGCGTAATCTGATCCTGGTTACCGATGCCTGGACGGCGCAGCAGATCGTTGCGAGGGTCTCTAGAGCAGGTTGAGGTAACGGCGGGACAGGGTTAACGAGGTCCGGTTGTCTCTCGGGTTTCGAACCGGGTTCGACTAACTGCTCGGTTGGCTCGTATCCCTTTGGTAGTATGCCTTCGGTCCCGGTGGAGCCGCGCACGCCCCGGCCGGGCCAGTCCTCGCGAGTACCCAACCCAAATCTGTGGAGGTCTAGTGGATGCTGGTCACTCTGTCCGCAATCAAGGCTGACGTCGGGAGCATCGGAGGCCATACCCGGCCGACCGACCGCATGCTGGAGGAAGTAAAGCGCCGAGTGGCCGCTGCAACCGGTTCCCTCCTGATCGATGGCACCGTTACCCATACAGGCGACGATATTGCACTGCTCATGTCGCACACCCATGGCACCGGCGCAAATGCCGTCCACCAGTTCGCCTGGGAATGCTTCCTCGCCGCCACTGCTATCGCGCAGGAAGAGGGTTGCTATGGCGCCGGACAGGATCTCCTGGTGGATGCACCGTCCGGGAACGTCCGCGGGGCTGGCCCTGGTGTGGCTGAGATCCAGTTCGAGCGCGACCCCCAGTATGCCGACCGCGCCGCCGAGGCATTCATCATCTTCACCGCGGACAAGTGTGGCCCCGGGGCTTACAATCTGCCCTTCTACCTGGCGTTCTGTGACCCGATGCACGACGGCGGATTGCTCCTCAATCCCAAGATGCACAAGGGCTTCACCATCCAGGTCATCGACATGGACTACAAGGGCGAGGATGGCGCCGGGGACCGGGTTATCCGACTCGACGTGCCCGAGCGAGTCTGGGACGTCGCAGCACTCCTGCAGAACATCGACCGGTTCGCCATCGAAGGCATCTGGTCGCGTTACAAGCCGGACGAGCAGATCGTGTCAGTCTCGGCCACCCGTCTGCACAACATCGCTGGCAAGTACACAGGGAAGGATGACCCGATCGCCATCGTGCGCACGCAAGGGCTCTTCCCCGCACCGGAAGAGGTCACCGAGCCTTTCCTGGTCAACCCCTTCGTCACGGGCGATGCGCGCGGCTCGCACGTGATGCCCCTCTTGCCACTTCCCATCAACTCGGCCGTCAACGGACCCTACTGCCATCCGATTTGCAGCGCGGTCGCCTTTTCTATGATGGCTGATGGGCATTTCGCGAAGAACGCCGTGGACCTGTTTGAGGGATTTGCCTGGGACGAGGCGCGACGGCGATCCCAGGAGAAGGCGCTCGAGATGCGCAAGCAAGGCTTCTTCGGAGCCGCGATGGCGGGTGTGACCGAGATCGCCTATACGGGGTTGATCGACACGCACAAGGCACTCGAACCCGAGTTCAAGGTGCGGGCCGACTTCGAAAATCAGAACGGCAAAGCGGAGCTCAGCCAGGGCGCCAAGACTGAAGCACTGGCGGTGGGCCGCCGGTAGCCCGATCTACTTAACAGACAACAATAGAAGCCCCCGAGACCAACGGTCTCGGGGGCTTCTTCTTGGTCCGTTCGGGCTGAGCCCTTCGACAGGCTCAGGACAGGCCCGTCGAAGGATGAGGATGCACGCGGCCGTTGTGGTTCGATAAGCTCACCATGAACGGCCGAAAGGGACTGCCTGCTGGTGCTACCTTGCCGCGGTGCCGGTTGGCTGCCAGACCCCCAGAGCCACGTCGGCGGACTGGCGTTGGCCCCCTCTCAGGAAACCGATGGTGACGTGATCCCCGGGATTGAATGCGTCGATGTAGCTGGCGATGTCTTCAGAGCTCCGGACGACCTGGCCATTGATGTCTGTAATCACGTCGCCACCCCGCAAGTTGCCTGTACCGCCGCCCCGCAACCCGGCTTGAGCCGCTGGTCCGCCCGGTAGCACCGTCACCAGGACTACTCCCTGGGTGTTCGAAATCCCCGCCTGTTGCGCCAGTCCGGGGGTGAGTCGCGCCCCCGAGACGCCGAGCCAGGAATGCTGAGGCGTCCGCCCAGCTAACAGGTCGGGCAGATATCGAGTCAGGCTATTGATGGGCACGGCAAATCCAATACCCACGTTTCCCTGCACTGAGCTCTCGATCTGCTCGTTGATGCCTATGACGTTGCCCTGGAGGTCGAGCAGCGGTCCGCCCGAATTTCCCGGATTGATTGCCGCGTCGGTCTGGATCATGTTGGCGATCAGTCGATCGGTTTCTCCGGGTCGAGTACGGCCGACGGAGCTCACGATACCGAGCGAGGCGGAACGTTCGAGGCCGAACGGGTTTCCGATCGCCACTACGGTTTGTCCCACTCGAAGCTGGCTGGAATCGCCGAATGTCGCCTGGGTCAAGCGCGCGACCACGTCTGGCGGCGCTCCGATGCGGATAACGGCGAGATCGTTCGCCTGGTCAGTACCGACGACCTCGCCGGAGTAGCTGTTCCCATCCGCCAGCGTCACATCCAGACGGGTAGCGCCGCTCACCACGTGGTAATTCGTTGCCACATGGCCCTGATCGTCGATGACGAAGCCGGATCCGGAGCCCTGCTGGGTGGCCGGAAAACCGAACGAATCGCGCGCGATGGACGTGAAGTTGATGTTCACCACGGCGGGACTGACCCGGTCGTACACATCGCTCACGGCCGTATCTGATTGACTCTGCGCAACCCGCGGGGCTGGCACCTGAGCCTGAGCCGGTAGCAGAGGGGCGATGGCGCGCACCGGGGTGGGCGCCAGCGTGGTGAAAGCGAACATCCCCGTGGCGCCGATCAAGAGGCCAACCACGAGGACGAGTGTGGTCCAAATGCCGGATCTCATGGCTTCACCTTCTGGATGTTGTTGGCGGTCCTCCTACTCGTACCGTAGCGCATCAATCGGGTTGAGACGAGCCGCCCGCATGGCTGGATAAATGCCAAAGAAGAGGCCAATTGCGGCCGCGACGGTAAAAGCGAGCAAGACCGAATCGAGAGCTACTACGCTGGGAATGCTCTGGCCGTTGAGCTGAAATCGCGACGCGACGCCCGAGATACTGGCTCCGAGCCCGACTCCGAGAGCCCCGCCGAGGACGCTTACTACGACTGCCTCGACCAGGAACTGGGACAGAATATCCCGCGCCTTGGCCCCCACCGCCTTGCGGATCCCGATTTCCCGGGTGCGCTCGGTGACCGACACTAGCATGATGTTCATGATCCCAATGCCGCCGACCACGAGCGAAATGCCGGCAATGGCGCCCAGGAATGCCGTGAACACACCGGTGATCTGGGTGAGCTGCTGAAGGAAATCGCGCTGGGACAGGATCGTGAAATCATCCTGCGCGACTCGATGCTGCTGGCGAATCACGGAGGCAATAGCATCGATAGCGGCGTCTACCTGGTCCTGGGTCACCACACTGACGGTGATAGTACTCACGAGCTCGGCCGCCCGCAGATTCCGAGCCGGCTGGAGGCGGGCAGCGACCGTCGTTAGTGGAACGAACGACTGGTCATCCAGATTTTGAACGCTTCCCCCCTTGCTTTCCATGATCCCGATCACCCGTAGCACGGCGCCGGAACGACCGAATGTGCTGACGCGGATCGTTTGGCCGATCGGATCCTGGTCGCCGAACAGGTTGGTGGCCACATTGGAGCCCAGGACGATGACGCGATCGCGTGCGGCCAACTGGGCGTCGGTTACGAACGAGCCCTCAACGGTGTGAAAGTTGTGAACGTTTTCGTAGTCGGGCGTGACGCCCGTGATGCGCGAATTGACGTTTTGGTTGCCGACTATCAGCTGAGCGCCGGGCACCACGCGCTCGGCCGAAACGCCCGTCAGTAGGCTCTTTCCCAACTGATTCTGAATGGCCTGAGCATCGTCAAACGTAAGCGTTTGTTGGGTACCCTGCGCCGCTCGGACATTGCTCTGCTGCTGTTGCGCGCCGGGCTGAATGAACAGGAGATTGGTGCCCAAGGACTCGATACTGGAGGTGATCTGGAGCTGGGCACCCCGCCCTATGGCCATGAGCGCAATGACCGCGCCTACGCCGATGATGACGCCGAGCATGGTCAGGATGGCGCGGAGTTTATTGGCTCCCAGCGCGCGCAGTGCTATCCGGATGCTCTCGCTAACATTCATCGGAGAGCGAGCGTCTCCTCTTCTTCATCTGCTTCCTCTGCCGGCAGCTCGGCCAGAATATCTTCTGCTTTGATCGGCTGCTCCACAGTCTCGTCTTCCACGATGTGGCCGTCGCGAATGTGCACGATCCTGCGCGCATGCAAGGAGATGTCGCGCTCATGGGTTACCAGGACAATCGTGATTCCGCGCTCACGATTGAGTCGCTGGAGCAAGGCCATGAGCTCTTCACCAGAGCGCGTATCGAGGTTGCCGGTGGGCTCGTCGGCCAGGATCAGGGCAGGATTGGTGACCAGGGCGCGGGCGATAGCTACCCGCTGCTGCTGGCCACCTGAGAGTTCGTTGGGGCGGTGGTTGGCCCGGTGGCTAATGCCCAGGATTTCAAGCGCTTCCATGGCCCGCTTCCGGCGGTCTTTGGCACCCGCATAAATCAGCGGCATCTCAACCTGTTCGATAGCCGGGACTCGGGGGAGCAGGTTGAACATCTGGAAGACGAACCCGATCTTGCGGTTGCGGACCTCTGCCAGCTCGTTGTCCGTCATGCGGCTGGTCTCGAGGCCATCCAGGAGATAGCTGCCCGCGGTCGGCTGATCCAGACACCCCAGAATGTTCATGAGCGTTGATTTG
>DASXTD010000372.1:0-4050 GCA_036505655.1 Chloroflexota bacterium | reverse complement strand
GTTACCGGCCCTGATCATTGCTCCGCTACTGGTAGAAGCGGTAGTGACGGTTCGTTAGAGACCGGGTACGACAAGTAGGAGAAGCCATCATCACCGATTGGTGAAGATCTTCCAGTAGGTCCATATGGCGGCTATGCTCCGCCAAACGTTCACGAGACCCTGTGGTGCAGCGTCACCACAGACATCCGGAAGAAGGACCACTGTGCGCAAGGCAGCGATTGCGCTCACAGCCTTCCTCGGCGGCCTGTTAATCGTCCTTGGCCTCGGCGCGGGCAGCGCGTCGGCGCAAGAGGGCGGCGAGGCAGTGCAGGGAACGTTGGTGAGCGCGGGCCAACCGGTGGCCGGCGTAAAGATCGACGTGAAGGCCGAGGGCGGCGCCGCAGTGGGTAGCGCGGTCTCGGACGATACGGGCAAGTGGCGCGTCGGCGTCCCATCTGGGGGGCGGTACGAGATCTCACTTGATACTGGGACGTTGCCCGAGGGTGTCGGCCTGATCAACCCGGATCAGCAAACCCTGCACGTCCAGGTGTTCTCGGGGAATGTCAGGACTGTACTGTTCCGCCTCGCACCTGGGGGTGTCTCGGAGTTCAAGTCGGAGTCCAAATACTCGCGGATCCCGCAACTCATCTTCGAGGGCTTCAACCTCGGCCTGATCATTGCGCTGGCAGCGGTCGGCCTTTCGCTCATCTATGGCACCACAGGGCTCACCAACTTCGCGCACGGCGAGTTGGTGACCTTCGGCGCCCTCATGGCCTTCTGGTTCAGCGAGATCGACCTGCCGTTCCTCCCGCGTCTCAATCTGATCTATGCGGCGGCCCTGGCCGTGTTCGTCGCAGGCATCTTCGGCTACGGGCAGGATCGGTGGTTCTGGTCGTGGCTGCGCCGGCGGGGCACCGGCCGGATCGGCATGATGATCGTTTCGATCGGCCTGGCGATCGTGCTCCGCAACGTCTACCAGATCCGGTTCGGTGGCGGCACGCGCCAGTTCATCGACTACGCGACTCAGCCAGGCACGGACTACGGCCCGATCACGACGAATCCGAAGACGCTCATCAGTATGTGCTTGGCGATCGTGGTCATTCTCGCGATCGGGTTCGCATTGCTCTCCACCCGACTTGGCAAGGCTACGAGAGCGGTGGCTGACAACCCAGCCCTCGCCGAGGCATCCGGCATCGATGTCGATCGAGTTGTCCGCGTCGTCTGGACCCTCGGCGCGGCCGTCGCGGGCTTGGCCGGCATCATCCTCGCGATGGGGCAGGGGGTGAGCTACCTGATGGGCTTCCAGATTCTGCTGCTCGTCTTCGCGGGAGTTACGCTCGGCGGGCTCGGCACAGCCTTCGGCGCCTTGGTCGGATCTCTCGTCGTCGGGCTGTTCGTGCAGCTATCGACCCTCTGGGTGGCCGAAGAACTCAAGATCGCGAGCGCGTTGCTACTGATGATCATTGTGCTCCTCATACGGCCGCAGGGAATCCTAGGTCGCCGTGAGCGGGTCGGCTGATCGAGCAGAGGGAAGAACAAAGGGACAGCAATGGACTGGAATTCGATCTTCACCCTGACGCTCGAGGCCGCGATCGGCATCGACATGGTCATCTATGCTCTCGCGGCCATCGGAGTCAACATCCAATTCGGCTATACGGGTCTGCTGAACTTCGGGCAGGCCGGCTTTCTCGCCGTTGGTGCGTACGGACTTGCGATCACGGTGACGTACTTCGACCTGCCGCTCTGGGTCGGGCTCGGAGTCGGTTTCGGTGCCGCCGTCCTGCTCGCGCTGTTGTTGGGGGTGCCGACCCTTCGGCTGCGCGCGGACTACCTGGCCATCGTGACCATCGCGGCCGCGGAGATCGTAAGGCTCACCTTCCGCTCCACCGACCTGCGAGAAGTCACCGGCGGCTCTGACGGACTCCAAGGCTTCGCAGGCGACTTCTACGACCTGAACCCGTACTCGACCGGGCACTACGGGGTCGGTCCAATCAGCTTCAACCAGAACGAGATGTGGGTTCTGACCGTCGGCTGGATTCTCGTTGCTCTTTCATGCGGGCTGGTCTACCTCGCGATGCGCAGTCCCTGGGGGAGGGTGTTGAAGGCGATCCGTGAGGATGAAGATGCTGTACGCAGCTTGGGCAAGAACGTCTTCTCCTACAAGATGCAGTCGTTGGTCTTTGGCGGGCTGATCGGCGCTCTCGCTGGATTCCTGATCGCCTTGTCCCGCGCTTCGGTGACCCCGGACTACTACAGCACGGACATCACCTTCTTCGCCTTCACCATCGTCATCCTTGGCGGCGCGGCACGGGTGTTTGGTCCAGTCGTCGGGTCGGTGTTTCTCTGGGTCGTCCTGGTCTTCACCCAGACTTTCCTGAATGAGGCGATCCGCAACGACGTCATCCCGTCGTGGCTCATCGACTCGACCGATGTCGGCGCCGTCCGACTCGTCCTTGTCGGACTCGGACTGATGTTGCTGATCATCTTCCGTCCGCAGGGTATCTTCGGCGACAAGAGGGAGATCGCACTCGATGTACGATGACAGCGCCGCGGGCGACCGGCCTGGTCTCTCCGATACGGCAGGGCCAGATAGTACTGTGCCAAACGAGTCGCCTGCGCCAGAGACGTTGCGCGGTGACCGGTGGGCCGCAGCCCTGTCGGCTTTTAGCAAGATCGCACCCGAGCCCGGCGTGTCCAAGCCCGACCCCATCCTGGCTGCTGACAACGTTGTGCGCCGCTTCGGTGGCCTCACGGCTGTTGATGTCGAGCATCTCGAGATCCAACGGGGCTCGATCACGGCTCTCATCGGCCCCAACGGCGCGGGAAAGACCACGCTCTTCAACCTGCTAACTGGGTTCGACGAACCGGACAGTGGTCACTGGATGTATAACGGCAAACGGCTGGACGGCCTTCGTGCCCATCAGGTCGCCCGGCGGGGCATGGTGCGGACGTTTCAGCTCACAAAGGCGCTATCCAGGCTGCCGGTCATCGAGAACATGCGCCTTGGTGCGCAGCGGCAGCGCGGCGAAAACTTCCTGCGCGGATTGCTCGCACCTATCTGGCGATCGCAGGAAGACGAGATCACCGAGCAGGCCGACCGCCTTCTCGAGCGGTTCAAGCTCAACAGGATGCGCGACGAATACGCCGGCAGCCTCTCCGGCGGGCAGCGCAAGCTGCTCGAGATGGCGCGCGCGCTCATGGTCGAGCCCGAGCTCGTCATGCTCGACGAGCCCATGGCCGGTGTGAACCCTGCGCTCACCCAGTCCCTGCTTGGACACGTAAAGGCGCTGCGCGAAGATGGCATGACAGTGCTCTTTGTCGAACACGACATGGACATGGTCTGCGACATCAGCGACTGGGTGATCGTGATGGCTCAGGGTACGATCATCGCGGAAGGGCCACCCGAAAAGGTTATGGTGAACGAGCAGGTCATCGACGCCTACCTCGGATCCCACCACGATGCGCCGGTCACGGCAGCGGAAGAGGAGGAGCAGCTCGCGGAGGCGGAAGCGGAGCTGCTGGAGGAGATCGGGGAAACCGAGCAGGAGCATTCGGGATGAGCGTCAACGAGGCCTTCGATGGCGATGGGGTCGCGACCCGAGCCGCCGCCGTAGCCGGACTGACTACGGTCGACCGGGCGGCGCACGTGCAGGGTGCCGAGGGGGCGTTGCTGCGCGTCGACGAGCTCACCGCTGGCTACGTGCCGGGCGTGAACATCCTGGACGGCACCGATCTCTACGCCCGCGAGGGCGAACTCGTGGGGATCATCGGGCCGAATGGGGCGGGAAAGTCCACCCTTGTCAAGGCACTCTTCGGCCTGGTCGGCTGCCGGGGGGGCCAGATCACACTCCGCGGCGAAGACATCACTGGGCTCAGGGCCCACCAGCTTGTCGCCCGCGGTGTCGGCTACGTCCCGCAGACGAACAATATCTTCCCAAGCCTGACCATCGAGGAAAATCTCCAGATGGGGCTCTACCAGAACCCCAAGCGGTTCAAGGAACGGTTCGACGCGGTGGCCGACCTCTTTCCAGCACTGGCGGAGAGACGCAAGCAGCGGGCTGGCTCTCTGTC
>DASXTD010000371.1:0-8731 GCA_036505655.1 Chloroflexota bacterium | reverse complement strand
AGCCGGCCGCGTCGGCGGGCGTGGAGGGCGCCACCACCTTGAGGCCGGGAACGTGAGCGAAGAAGGCCTCGACGGACTGGGAGTGGTAAAGCGCGCCATGGATACCGCCGCCGTAGGGCACGCGGACCACGATGGGGCAGTTGAAGCCGCCGTGGGAGCGATACGAGATCCGGGCTGCCTCGCTGATGATCTGATTCACCGCCGGAAAGATAAAGTCGGCGAACTGGATCTCGGCGACTGGGCGCATCCCGTTCATTGCGGCGCCGATCGCGATCCCGACGATCCCGGACTCAGCCAGCGGGGTATCGAGCACCCGCCTAGCGCCGTATTTTTCAAGCAGTCCCTCGGTGGCCCGAAAAACGCCGCCAGCCTCAATGTCTTCGCCCATGAGGATGACGCGCGGGTCGGTTCCCATGGCCTCGTCCAGCGCATCGTGGATGGCGTCGATGTATAGCCTAGGCGGCATGCTTGTCTGCCCTGAACCGTCCAGTGCCGCTTCGACGTGCGGGCGCCGAGTGTCGGCTCCGGGCCTTCCCGGACGAAGCGGCTTGGGAAACGGCATAGACATGGGTGAACGCGTCTTCCGGCGATGGCAAGGGCCGCTTTTCGGCAAACTCCACCGCATCGTCCACCTCGGCCTCGGCACGGGAATCGAGCAGGTCGATGCGCGCTTCAGTGACGATTTCCTGTTGGAGCAAGCGGTCGCGGAACCGGATGACGGGATCCTTCTTGGCCCACTCCTCGACCTCGGCGCGACTTCGATAGCGGCGGTCATCGTCAGAGCTGGTGTGGGGCACCAGGCGGTACGTCTTGGCCTCGATCAGCTTGGGCCCGTGGCCGTGGCGACAGGCGCTGACCGCCCAGGTCATGGTCTGATACACGGCGAGCGGATCGTTGCCGTCCACGACCTGGCCGGCAATTCCGTAAGCGCTACCGCGGTCGGCCACGTTTTCAATGGCCATCTGGCGCGACTGCGGTTCCGTGATGGCGTAGCCATTGTTTTCGCAGAAGAATATGACCGGGAGCTGGTGGATGGAGGCGAAGTTCAAGCCTTCGTGGAAATCGCCTTCGCTGGAGCCGCCTTCGCCGAAGTAGGCGACCGTCACGTCGTCCTCGCCCCGCAACTTGCTGGCCAGGGCGAGCCCAACTGCGTGTGGAATCTGGGTCGCCACCACACTCGAGCCGGTGATGATGCGGAGACGGGGATAGCTCCAGTGGTTGGGCATCTGGCGGCCGCCGCTGCAAGGATCGAGGTCACGAGAGAAGAAATGCAGCATGACTTCGCGGGAAGTCATGCCGAGCGCGAGGACGACGCCCAGGTCCCGATAGTACGTGGCTACCCAATCGTGCTCGGGACGGAGCGCAAAGGCGCTAGCCACCTGGCAAGCCTCATGCCCCTGCGCGGTTACGGCGAAGGGAACTCGGCCCTGCCGGTTGAGCGCGAGCATGCGGTCGCTCAGCTTTCGCGCGACCAGCATCGTGTAGAAGAGCTCTCGGAGCCGGTCGTGGGTCAAACCGGCTGAAGCTGAATGGGAGCGCGACCGCTGCTGACCTGTAGATTCCTTTGTCCGAGCCACCGGGCCTCCTTCGTGAGTGCCCTGCCCTACTATTCAGCATAGCAGCCGTGGATCGGCTTCCCGGTGAGTTTTCCGTGAGGAGCATAATGAAGAATGAGGCAAAGCGAAGCGGAGCCGTCTCGGGACTCGACAGCCGAAAGGGCGCGCTAGTTACGGCCGTTCAACGAGGCCTGAGATGAACGCAGATTCAGTCGTCATCGTGGGAAGCATGCGAACGCCGATCGGGGCGTTTCAAGGCGACCTGAAAGACGTGCGAGCGCCCGAGTTGGGAGCAGCGGCGATCCGAGCCGCGGTGGAGCGTTCGGGAGTGGCGCCTGAAACCGTAGATGAAGTGGTGATGGGCTGCGTGCTCAGCGCTGGGCTGGGGCAAGCGCCGGCCCGGCAGGCTAGCCTGGCCGCTGGTTTGCCTCTCTCGGCGGGATGCACAACGGTGAACAAGATGTGCGGCTCCGGCATGAAGGCGATCATGCAGGCGCACGACTCGCTGGTGATCGGAAGCGCGGATGTGTGCATAGCGGGCGGCTTCGAGAGCATGAGCAATGCGCCCTATCTTTTGCCGAAAGCGCGCTCAGGCTACCGCATGGGACACGGTCAGATCGTCGACCACATGTTCCTGGACGGACTCGAGGATGCCTACGAACCGGGGCGACTGATGGGGACTTACGCCGAGGACTGCGCGCAGGCATACGAGTTCAGCCGGGAGGTCCAGGACGAGTTCGCGATTCGGTCGCTGACGCGGGCGCGAACGGCGATCGAGAGCCGGAAATTCGAGCGCGAAGTGGCCTCTGTCGGCATCGACAGCGCAACCGTGGAAACCGACGAGCTGCCGCTGAAGGCCAAGATCGAAGGGATCCCCAAACTGAGGCCGGCGTTCCGGAAGGAAGGCACCGTGACCGCCGCGAGCTCGAGTGCGATCTCCGATGGAGCGGCGGCGGTGGTACTGATGCGGCGGTTGGAGGCGGAGGCACGGGGGTTGCGGCCCCTGGCACGGATCGTGGCGCACGCCACCCATTCGCAGGAATCGGCTCGATTCACGACGGCGCCGATCGGGGCGATGCGGAAGGTGCTCACGAAGGCGGGCTGGGACAAGGACGAGGTCGATCTCTACGAGATCAACGAGGCGTTCGCGGTGGTGACGATGGCCGCGATGCAGGACCTGGATCTGCCCGCGGACAAGGTGAACGTGCACGGCGGGGCTTGCGCGTTGGGGCATCCGATCGGCGCATCGGGCGCGCGCATCGTGGTGACCCTGCTCTCGGCGTTGGAGACGTACGACCTGCGCCGCGGCGTGGCCAGCCTCTGTATTGGCGGCGGCGAGGCCACCGCGATTGCAGTGGAGAGGCTCAGCTAGCGGGTCGCGCCCTCACCCGTCCTTGGCCCTACGGGCCAGCGGCCGGCCTCTCCCAGAGGGAGAGGCCGGAAACGGCTTGCTCCCTCTCCCTGGGAGAGGGAGGGGCGTGCCTACCTTTCCGCGTCTAGCGATCGTACTCGAAGAAGCCCTTGCCGCTCTTGCGGCCCAGGTAGCCGAGGGAGACGTAGCGGCGGAGGAGAGCCGGAGGCTTAAAGCGCGCTTCTCCGATCTCCGCGAACAGAGCGTCGCCGATCTGGGCGAGGGTGTCCAGGCCGATCAGATCGGCCGTGGCGAGCGGGCCCAATGCGTGCTTGAAGCCCGAGGTCCAGACACGATCCAGGTCCGCGGCCTCCACCCCGGTCTCCACAAGGCGGATCGCATCGTAGACGAACGGGATCATCAAGCGGTTGGAGAGAAAGCCAGGCGTGTCCTTGACGGAGACGACCTCGCGCTCGATAGCGGCGCAGAACTCGGAAACGGCAGCGACTGTAGAGGCCGCGGTGCTGGGCGTGACAACCAACTCCACGAGCTTGAGGACGCGGGGCGGATTGAAGAAATGAAGTCCGACCACCGCCTCGGGCCGGCCTGACGCCGCCGCCAGCTCGCTGATGGACAGCGAGGAAGTGTTACTGGCCAGGATTGTCTCAGCTTTGCACACCGAGCCGAGCTCGCGGAATAGCTCGCGCTTGGGGCCCATGGCCTCGACGATGGCCTCAATAATCAGATCGGAGGCGGCCAGGTCGGAGAGGCCGTCGCCGCGGCTCAGTCGGGCAAGACGGTCGGCGCTCTCGGACGGGGTTAGCTGGCCTCGCTCGACGTCGCGGGCCAGACGCTGCTCGAGGGCGGCGAAGCCTTTGGCCGTTCGCGTCTCACCCGCATCGACAATATGGACGTGAAAGGGGCCGGCAAGACAGACCTCGGCGATGCCGAGGCCCATAGTCCCGCAGCCAACGATTCCGACCGTATAGATGCGCGGCAGCAGATGGGCCGTCCTAGTCGTGGATGTTGATCAAGGTGCCGGGCGGGCTCCAGTCGTAGACGATTTTGGCATCCGCGTCGCTCAGGCTGACACAGCCATTGCTGCCCCGTGATCCAAAAGCAGACCGCCAGTAGGCCCCGTGGATCGTGTAGTCACCCATGAACGGCATGACCCAGTGCACATTCGGAATGTCGTAGCGCGTCCGGCTCACCGTATTGATCCCCACAAATCGAGTGACCGCCAGCTTGTATTGGACTCGGAATTGCCCGACCGGCGTGTCGGCCCCCCGTACTCCAGTTGCAACTCGCAGGGTCCGCACCGGCTGATCACCCTCATACAAGGTCATCGACTGGTGGGTGAGATCGACGTCGATCGTCTTGTCAGGAGCGGTCCAAAACTGGAAGGCGGCGTCCTGGTCGAGGAAGCCACCTCGTTGGGACCTCGGACCATCCATTCCCGAACTGACGGCCGCGGTGATCTTCTGCGCCCCGGGGAGCGATTCGGGTTTGAAGACCAGAGTCTGGTCATCTTGCCATTCGTACTCACCCGAGATGGAGGGGTCCCAATGGATCCACTCCTCGGCAGCCGTCTGGTCCCGCACCGGCTCACTGAAGACAAAGGCTAGCTGCCCGTCCACAGGAGTCCAGCCATTGTCATCGGGGGAGTCCAAGCCCACAGTGAGCGGGGACGGCGTGCTCACCGCAATCGTCAGTGGAGCCGCAATCGGGGCTCCATCCTGGGTTACGGCCGTTTCGATTCGAATTGGCACGTCGCTCTCCTGGGGCAGCGGCCCCGGGTTGATCCAGACAACCGTGGGATCGGCAGCGTCCACCTCCCCGGCGTTCCTCCCCCCGAACGGTAGCGACGGGAGCACCAGAGTATCGTCCGTAACGACGCGATATCCAACCTGCTGCATAGGCCGATCCCATTGCAGGCGAATTCGATCGTCCATTTCGCGCTGCAGACCTTCGGATGACTGCAGCTGAGGCCGGCGGGCCATCTCCACCGTGAAGGTGGCTGGCTCCAGCAAATGGGCGCCATTTGCTCCCACGGCGTCGGTAACAATCACGTGATATTCGGTAGTACCGTCCACTTGATCGAGATAGACGTAGCCGATGCGTCCGCCGGGCCCCACCGAGCTTCGGGTTTTGGCGGCGGGCGTAACCTGAACCGAGAAATCGTCGATGGCCTGGTTCCACTGGATAGTCAGGGGCTGGTTCCACGAGAGGACGGCCGGGTCTTTGGGACCCAAAGGTTGCACGACGGGGCTCGATCCGACACAGGAAAGGCCCGCGACAGCAAGCACCGACATAGCGCTAAACAGAAGGCCGGTTGAGAGCCAGCGTGGCCAGCTAGTTCGCACAGCGCCCTCCCAGAGAGGTTGCGGAAGCGCGATGCCAGTGTAGGACCGAGAACCCTAGCGGGAAACTGCCGTTTCCGCTCTCGAGCGCAACGGGGCGGGGAGGGCCCAATGGCTGTCCCATCATAGCCCAACGCTGATTCAGGCCGTTTTGTGTCAGCTGCGCGTTTGGACGGCCACGCCTAGTAGCCTCCCTCGGCGGATGGCGCCCGGGCCGCTGCGTTCTAACTCTGCCGGCGGCTATAGTGGCGGCGCAAGTACGTGGAGCGGAGGGATTCATGCCTAAAGAATTGAAAGTTGGACTGGCGGGGTTGGGCGCAGCGGCGAGGCAGGTCGCGCCCGGTTTCTTCCATGTCCCAGGGGTCACGCTGACGGCGGTCGCCGACGTGCGCGCGGACGAAGTTGCGCTCTGGAGCAAGAAGTTCCACCTGGATGGCTTCCACAGCGTGGAGGACATGGCCAAGCATGGCGACGTGGACGTGATCTACATTGCCACTCCGAACCATCTGCACGCTCCGCACAGTCTGGCCGTAGCTGACGCGGGCAAGCACGTGATCTGCGAGAAGCCGATGGCCATCACGATGGAAGAGTCCCACCAGATGGTGGAAGCGGTCGAAAAGAACGGCGTGCAGTACGTACAGGGCCACAGCAAAATCTACCGACCTTCGATCCGAAAGATGGGCGAAGTCATCGCGAGCGGACGTTTGGGCCCTGTCCATACGATCAACACCTGGAACTACACCGACTGGCTGCGCCGCCCCTGGCCCCTCTGGTCGCTGCAAGAAGAGCATGGCGGCGGTGTCGTGTATCGACAGGGGCCACACCAGATGGACACAGTCCGTTACTTGGCGGGCGGCATGGTGAAGAGTGTGCGTGCTATCGAAGGGCGCCACAATCCGTACTTCGATGTAGCCGGCAACTACTCTGCATGGCTCGAATTCGAGAACGGCGTGGTGGTGATGGCCCATTTCAACGGCTACGGGTACTTCGATACCTCGGAGATCACCTGGTCGTTGGGCGAAGGGGGTCAGGTCGTTTCAGATCAGAAGCTATACGGACCGCGGCGAATCCAGAATGCGCCGGTGCCCGAGGATGAGAAGTACGCGATGGAGGAATTCTCCCTGGATCGGATGGACGTCACCGGCGAACGGCAGACAAAGACTCAGGACTTCTTTGGGATTACGATCGTGAGCTGCGAGCGGGGCGACATTCGAGTGCAACCCCACGGACTCTACGTATACACGGACAATGGCCGCGAAGAGGTTGACATGACTGCCACGGCAACCCACCGCGGGGGCGCGGAAGTGCTGGAGCTGCAGGAGGCGCTCGAACAAGGTCGGCCGACGTTCCCGGGCGCTGACTACGGGCGCGCCACCCTCGAGGTCTGCCTGGCGATCTATGAATCGTCCCGGGAGCATCGCGAGATCAACATGAAATACCAGTCGGCGTCGCCGATTCAAGTGCCAGTGGCAGCGGTAGGGCGTTAGCTGGAACGGAGCGATGCATGTTTCGAGAATCGCGCTACTGATCCTGCTCGTTTTCGGCTGCAGCTCTGTTGGTGGCCAGGCGCCTGCGAGCCCTGTCCAGCCATCTGTTCCCAACCGGCCCCTCGTTGTAGCTAATCGGTTTGAGCCCCACTCACTGGGGCCCAAGCTCTACGGGACCAATGGTCCGTTGACGACGACCCGGCTCTTCAACGCAGCCCTAAGCCTGTTCGACGTTCAGGGGCAAGCACGGCCGTATCTTGCGGAGTCGCTCCCTCAGCTCAACACTAGTACCTGGCGTGTCATGCCGGATGGTCGCATGGAGACTACTTACCCGCTGCGGAGCGGGTTGACCTGGCAGGATGGGTCCCCGTTGACGGCGGATGACTTCACCTTTGCGTTCAGGGTCTACAAAGACCCCGGTCTGGGAATCTTCTTTTCCACTCCCCAGGACATCATCGACTCGGTACTTGCACCAGATGCGCGAACAGTCGTGGTGCAGTGGAAGTCGCTTTACGCCAGCGCCGGCGGTCTTACATTCCAGGATCTCGACCCGCTGCCCGCCCATCTGCTCCAGGGGCCGTTCACCGATTATCTGGAGGGGCGCAGTCCAAAAGACGCGTTTGGCGACAACGCATACTGGACAACGGACTACATAGGAGCCGGTCCCTACAAGCTGGACCGCTGGGATCCCGGCGTGCAGATGGAGGGCACAGCCTTCGCTGGCCACGCGCTGGGGGCGGCCAAGATCACCCGCCTGGTCGTACGCTTTTTCGTTGAAGAGAACGCTACGCTGGCCGCTGTCCTGGCCGGCGGACAGCTGGACTACACGAGCCGCAACACCCTGCGCTTCGAGCAGTTCGTCCAGTTGAAGCGCGAGTGGGAGCCGGCCGGAAAGGGCACCGCCATCGTTGCGCCCAGTACCGCGGTGTTCCTGTCGTTGCAGCAGCGTCCCGAATATGTCGGGGACGACGGGTTACTCGACCTCCGCATCCGCCAGGCTGTCGCCCATGCCATCGATCGTCCCGCCATTAATGACGGGCTCTACGACAGCCTCGGCTCGCCGACCGAAACTCCGGTGCCTCCGACCGTGCCTTTCTACCCCGACCTGGATCGAATCCTGACCAAATATCCGCTCGACCTCAGTCGATCCAGCCAGCTCATGGCCGACGCCGGCTTCACCCGTGATGGCGAGGGGTTTTATGCCAACCAGCAAGGTCGGCGGTTTCACCTTGATTTCGCGGTCTTCTCCTCGTCCGAGCTGGAACGTATGCAGGCCATTCTGAGCGACTCCTGGCGCCGAGCCGGTTTCGACGTGCGCACGGTCTCGATGGCTTCGCAGCTCTTTACCCAGCTGGAGACGCGCGCCACGCTGCCCGGGCTCAGCTACGGCCTGTTCACCGGGGAGACGTCTCTGCTTTCATCCGAGATCGGAAGCCCGGCCAACAAGTGGGCAGGCTCGAATCGTTCCGGCTGGAGCAACCCGGAGCACGATCGGCTCTGGCAAGCCGCGAACGCCACGTTGGACCCGAATGAGCGCGGCCGGGACGTCGCCCAGATGATGTCGCTGGTGAGCCGCGACTTACCCGGTTACCCGCTCTACTTCCTGCTGACAATTAACACCTGGGTGGCATCACTGCAGGGCCCGGACGATGAGCATCAAAACGCAGGCTTCGGCCAGGTGAGCAAAGCGACGACGACTTACTGGAATATCTACGACTGGACGCTCAAATAGGAGTGGCAGACATGGACGGGAAGATCATCGACGCGGACGGCCATATCGTCGAAAAGGACAGCGAGATCCGGGTCCGGCTGCCCGAGCCGTTCAATCAGCGGCGAGGTGCCTTGGTCGGCTCCGACGGGATGGACACCAGCATGAATGGCGAGCTGGGTGGGTTAGAGGGCAACGACCTGCCGACCCGGCTGGCTGACATGGACAAAGAGGGCATCGACCTTTCCGTCCTGTTTCCCACCACCAGC
>DASXTD010000370.1:0-3492 GCA_036505655.1 Chloroflexota bacterium | reverse complement strand
GGACCTGGTCAGCCCAAACGTAGGGGTGCAAATGGACCGCATTTTTACCACCGCGCCCCAGGCTGTCAATGTGCTCCGCGTGCATCGAGCCGATGAAGGATCCGAGCTCGCAGGGCCCGCCGGCGATGCATTTGCCGAGTTCCTGGCCCACGTCTTCCAGAGCATCGACCGCGACGATTGGTCTTCGCTCACCCGCGACCTCCATTCCGACGCTCGGGTCCTCCAGCGCCTCCGCGACTCCGCCGGCCTGAGCACCCCATGACACCGAGCTCGTCTAGCGCACGGGAGGGAAATGAACCGACGGGCTCGACCAAGCCCTCTATGCCCGTCGGCGCTGCCGACCCTATACAAGTTTGGGACTACCGCGCCGAGTACGAAGACGAGCGCGAGGAAATCCTCGAGGCCGTCGAGAAGGTCTTCAGCTCCGGCCGCCTCATTCTGGGCGAGCAGGTCCGCGCCTTCGAGGCCCGCTTTTCGGCGTACTGCGGCGTGGCCCATGGTGTCGGAGTCAACAGCGGCACTGACGCCCTGGTTCTGGGATTGCGCGCATTGGACGTGGGTCCGGGCGACCAGGTCATCACCGTCGCCAACACGGCCGTTCCCACCGTGGCCGCCATCGTCGCCACCGGTGCCACTGCCCGCTTCGTGGATATCGATCCTGCCACCTATCTGATGGACGTGGACCAGCTAGAAGGCGCCATAACCTCGGAAACGAAGGCCATCCTTCCCGTTCACCTGTTTGGCCAGTGCGTCCGCATGGAGCGAGTCCAGGAGGTCGCCGCGCGCCACGGCTTGCGGATCCTCGAGGACTGCGCCCAGAGCCACGGCGCCACTCGGAATGAGGTCATGGCCGGCGCCATGTCCGACGTGGCTGCCTATTCCTTCTATCCCACCAAAATCCTGGGGGGCTACGGCGACGGCGGCATGGTAGTCACCAACAACGCCGATATCGCCGCGCGCGTCCGCCGCCTCCGTATGTACGGCATGGAGCAGGAATATTATTCCGAGGAGCAGGGCTACAACTCCCGCCTCGACGAGGTCCACGCCGCCATCCTACTGGGGAAGCTCGATCGACTCGACGGCTATATCGCCCGCCGAGAGGCCCTCGCCGCTCGCTATGACCAGGCCCTGGCCGACACGCCGCTGGTTCTGCCCCGAACCGATCCGGGCAACCGTCACGCTTACTACCTGTATGTCTGCCGCCATCCCCGCCGCGACTTCATCATTGATGAGTTGAAAAAACGCGACATCCTGGTCAATGTCAGCTATCGCTGGCCCATCCACGTCATGCGCGCCTATCAGTCGCTCGGCTACCGCGAAGGCGATCTACCCCACACCGAGGCCGCTGCCCGCGAGATCTTCTCGTTGCCCATGTATCCAGCGCTGTCCGATTCCGACCAGGACCGCGTCTGCGCAGCCCTCCACGAGATTCTGAGAGCGATCTAATGGACGCCGAGCAGTATCAGATCATGTTTGAAGTGGAGCGCGCCCACTGGTGGTACCGCGGCATCCGCCGGACGATGCGGGCTCTCTTCCGCCGCTACCTCGCCCCGGGTCGGGCTTATCGGGTGCTCGACGCCGGCTGTGGCACTGGCGGCACCACCATCGATCTCGCTGATCTCGGCGAGGTCACCGGCCTCGATTTTTCCGCCGAGGCGCTGACCTATGCACAGACCCGCGGCCTCAGTCGCCTCGTCCGAGGATCCATCGAGCAGTTGCCCTTTCCCGACGCCACCGTCGACGTCTGGACCAGCTTCGACGTCCTTTACCATCGCGCCGTCCAAGACGAGAACGTCGCCTTCGCCGAAGCCCGCCGCGTCCTCAAGCCCGGCGGCATAGCATTCTTCCGCGAGCCGGCCTTCGACTGGCTCCGCGGCGCACACGACATTGGCATTCACACCGAGCGACGCTTCACGGTTGACGAGCTCGCCGGCGAGGCAGCCGCGGCTGGGTTTCGGATTGAGCACGCCACCTACGCCAATGCTCTGCTGTTCCCTCTCGCTCTACTTAAGCGGAGCATCGATCGCTTTCTTCCCGCCGCGCCCGCCGATCTCAGCATCCCACCCGCTCCCCTCAACCTCTTGATGGAGGCTGTGCTCTCGTTGGAGGCGCCGCTCGTCGGCCGTTCCAGGCTTCCCGTCGGCCTCTCTGTCCTGGTGGCCGCCCGCGCGTGAATCCTCAGGGTCCGCCGTTTGATCCCCTCCCCCCTGGCGGGGGAGGGTTAGGGAGAGGGGGATTTCTCGTTCCTCCCGCTGGTGTCGTCGTTCGACACAATGGCCAACGCCGAACGGAACCCTCCCCGGGCAACGATCGCCGCTTCCCATTCCGCGCTCTGCGCTCCGCATTCCGAGTTCCGATTCCCTTCGCAGCCGTGCTGACCTGGGACTTTGTCTGCTTCGTCGTACTTCTGCTGGCGGTTCTCCTGACCTTCCGAGAGTCGATCTTTCAAAAGCAGGTCGTCTTCGAGTCTGACACGCTCAACTTCTATTACCCGCTCGAGTCCTGGATCTCGCAGGAGCTCAAACAGGGCCACTTCCCCCTCTGGAATCCCAACATCTTCGCTGGCTACCCCATCTTCGCCGACGGCGAGCTCGGGCTGGCCAACCCGCTCCACTTGCTGCTTCTCCTGCTGCTGCCGGTTGAGGACGCATATGTCTGGCAGCGAGTCAGCTCCGCCCTCATCGGGGCCGCTTCCATGTTCTTTTTCTGTCGCGCACTCGGCTTGCGAGGGCTCGCTACCCTGCTGGGGGGCCTGGTGTTCGGGCTAGGCAGTTTCCTGGCCGAGCAGCGTCATCACGATGACATGGTGCGAACCGTGGCCTGGGCACCGCTGGTTCTGGCTTGCGCCGAGTTGGCTCTTCAGCGCAGCGGCTGGCGGGCGGTGCGCTGGCTCATGGGGGCCGCGTTCGCACTCGCCATGACTGCCCTCGGACTGCACCCCCAGGGCCTCGCAATGACCGCCCTGCTCCTCGCAATCTACATGCTGTTCCGCGGAGCCTTCGGCGGGGCGACGGGTCCATCCGAAAGAGAGGTGCGACGGGGCTTACCCCCTCTCCCTCTGGGCGAGGGTTGGGGTGAGGGCGTGTCCCTTGGGCGCGTGAGCGCGCTAGGACGGCGCTTCACCCTCACCTTCCTCGCGGGGCTTCTCATCGGCGCCGTGGGGCTGGGGCTCGCTGCCGTTCAGCTGCTGCCCACTGCCGAGGCGGGCCTCGCAACGTATCGAGAGTCCCAGCCCGCTTACGTATTCGCCACCAGCTACGAGCTGCACCCGCAGAATCTCATCAGCCTCATCTTCCCCTACTTCTTCCGGGCTGTTGACTCCCGGCCCTGGACCCTGTGGGCTCCCTGGGAGGTCGCCGCCTACGTCGGCATCATCCCTCTCGTGCTGGGCTTGATCGGCCTCGCCCGCGGTCCCCGTCCGCTGGTCATATGCTTTGGCGGGATCGCCTTACTCGGTCTGTGGCTCTCGCTGGCCGATTCTGTGCCGCTCGA
>DASXTD010000369.1:0-3208 GCA_036505655.1 Chloroflexota bacterium | reverse complement strand
TAGCCGCTACCCCAACACCTTCATGACGTCATCCGACTCCAGGGCGGTCAGACATAAGTGGTACGCGCGGAGCTATGGCAGGGTCGCCCATTCGTGAGCTTCACGGCCCGCGGTCCCATTGAGTTGAGCACGCTCGGCGCGAATCAGAGGACTTCCCATTCCTCGCGACTGAGCCCCGCTTGCCTAAGAATTCGGCTCAGAAAGGCAGCGCTAATGTCGCGCCCGTGCGGGTTGGGAAGAATCACATGCAGCTTGGCCCGGGTCATATAGCAGACGCAGGCACTCGGAGAGTTGGTAGCCGCCGCGCATTTCGCAGCGGCCAGAACCCGTCTGCGGACCATCTCGGAAGGCTCCCCCGTATAATCGGCACCTCAACCCATAGCACGGTCCATGAATAAGGGGGCTCACTTCATGCCAATCTATCAACATCAGGCGACCGTCGAAACCGAGGATGGGCCGATGTCCATGTTCATGTCCTATCCTGAGGGACCCGGCCCATTTCCGGCCGTCTTCGTTATCTCCGGCCAGCCCGGGCCGGCTACGCCGGAGTTTCTGGGCGCCGAACGTTTAGCGCAGCATGGCTACGTCGGCGTAGTGCCTGACCTGCTCCATCGTGGACCCACCGTCCACGCCTACGCGGAGCAGGGGCCCCGGCGCCGGGCACTCGCCGATCAGCAGACCATCGCGGACATGAACGCCGCCATGTCCTACCTACAGAGCCAGCCATATATCCAGGCCAACAACCTCGGCATAACGGGCTTTTGCATGGGCGGACGAGTCGCCTTCATGATGGCGGCCCTGCGGCCGGAATTCCGGGCCGCGGTGGATTGCTACGGTGGAGGGATCCTGCAGGGAATTGGCGGCCCCGCCCCCATTGAATCAACCGCCAACATTCACTGTCCGGTTCTGGTCCTCAATGGCGAGGCCGATACCGTCTGCACGGTGGATGAGGTGAACCAGGTGGTGGCGGAGCTGAACAAGTTTGGGAAAGTGAACGAGGTCCATTGGTACCCAGGCGCAGACCATGCGTTCATGGCGCGCGGACCTAAGGAGGACATGGAAGATGCCTGGGCGCGGTCCCTGGCCTGGTTCGACCGCTATCTGGTTCGCACGCCGGCGCTGGCTCAGGCCTGAGCTCTCGGTGGACTGCTACTACGGCCGCCAGGGTGACGGCCTGGCCGTCAAGCTCGAAGAGGTCGTTCTCGTGACCCCCCAGGGCGCCGTCAAGATGGCAGACATGCCTTAGGAGGAGAAGCTGCTCCGCTAGCGGGCGGCTATTCCACTTCCCACTCGAAGATGTTCCAGGACATGCCCGATTTCTCGGCGACCTCACCGACGGGGCCCTTCAGGCGGTTCCGGACCAGGTAGACCGCCTCCGCCCAATACATCATGCCGACGCCTACCGTCTCGGACATCCGCTTTTGAAGGGCAATGACGTAGTCCCGCCGCTGCCTTGCATCCACCGTCGTCAGTGCCAGGTTGTGCAGTCGATCCACCTCTGAGTCCTGGAAGCTGCCTCGGTTGGACCCCTGCCACCCTCCTTCTCGTGTCGGCAGGAACAACGAGGTGAACACGAAGTTGTCCAGGGTTGCCGAGCGGGAGGTCAGGTTCACGGCCGGAAAGCTCACCCGGTACTCCAGGTCGCGCTGGCGGGGCGGAGGGATGAAATAGATGCTCGAGTTGATCCCCACTCGCTTCCAACTGTCCGCCATGATGGCTGCCTCGCGCTCCCCATCGCCTTCCGGGGTGGTCCACACCTCAATGTCCAGAGTCTCGCCAGCCCCGTTGCGTACCGGGCCGCCGGCGTCTGACCGGCTCCAACCGGCCTCGGCAAGCAGGGCACTGGCCCGGGTCGGGTCGTACGGATACTTGGTGATCACGCGGTCTACGTCCGGCGCCCACGGGTCCGATGGGTTGATGAAGGCATCGGCAACTTTCCCGAAACCGCTGTTCACGACGTCGCTGATGCTCTGGCGGTCGGTTGCGTGCATCACCGCCTGGCGCACCCGCAAATTCGTCACGGCTCGCTGCCAGTTGGGAACATCCCGGAACTGGAAGGACAGGAAGCGGATCGTGCGGGTCCAGCCCCCAATGTAGCCCTCGTTTCGGGTGGCCCACTGGTCGCGAGCAACCGCGGCCTCGGTAGTGCGAACCCCCGGAGAATTTATTAGGTCCACCTCGCCGGCCAGCAGCGCCGTCAGCTCCGCGCGCGTATCAGAAATGAAGCGGATCACCACTGTTTCGATCTTGGGAGCGCCCAGAACCCAGTCGCGATTGGCGCGCGCGACCAGCCGCACCCCGGGCTCCCACTGCTCCACGCGAAATGGTCCGGTGCCGACGTAGCTGCTGGTCCACAAATCGCCGCTGACGAAATTGGCCTTGTTGGTCCGATAGGGTTGCTCGGCCAGGTGCCGCGGAAGGGGCGGCAGCTGCTGAAACGTGAGCGTATTCGCGCCGACGTAGGGCTGATTCCAGTGGATCGCGATCGAGCGGGCGTCGGGCGCTTCCACCGAGGACATCAGGCTCTCCGGCGTGCGGTCTCGGATGGGAACCTCGGGGTCCATGTAGACTTCGAATCCGAATCGAAAGTCCTCGGCCGTGAGTGGCGTGCCGTCCTGCCAACGTGCGTTTTCCCGCAGTCTATAAGTCGTCACCATGGTGCCATCGGGATTGACGGTCCAGTCGCCGTTCTCCTGGGTCGGGAGGCCGGCGGCAAGCATGGCATGCAGGGCTCCCTGCATGTCGAAGTAGCTCAGGAAGGAGTTGAACACCCAGAAGAACTCATTCAGGGAGGAGCCAGCGGCCAGCTTGGAGTGCAGGTTCTCGGGCTCAGTCGACCAGGCGATGGTAACGGTGCCGCGCGGCACTCTCGCCTCTTCGGGAAGTGCTTCGGCCGATCGAACGGCCGACGTCGACCCTCCTCCACATGCAATGAGAAGGAGCATCGCCGAAGCTAGTGCCCAGGCCACCGGAACTGAGCTATTCATCGAGCCGGCTCCACACAACGCTCACGTCATGGATGGCCTCATGTTAGCGTTTCTAGCTCAGAAGGAGCGCGACACGATGCGGCTCAGAACTCCCACATCATTCCGATCCAGAGCTTGAGCAGATCCAGCGGGCGTTGGCCTGCCGACAGGCCAGCCAGGAGCTCCCCATAGGGTCCGTCTGGATAGGCCGCCGCGGCTTGCCGCAGAACCTGCCCCATCTC
>DASXTD010000368.1:0-3314 GCA_036505655.1 Chloroflexota bacterium | reverse complement strand
CTCAGTCAGGTCCAGCGCGTTTCGATATGCGCTGGACGCTTCTTCTCGTCGCCCCAGGCGGCGCAGCAGATCGGCGCGTGCCGAGTGGAACCAGCGATAACCGACCAGCGCCTCAGCCATGGCGGGCTCATCCATGAGAGTGAGCCCATCCGCTGGGCCAGAGGCCATGGCCACAGCCGCCGCACGATTCAGCTCGACCACGGGCGAGGGATGGAGCCGTAAGAGCGCATCGTAGAGGAGTACGATCTGGTGCCAATCGGTTCCGGCAGCTGACTTCGCCTCGGCGTGCACCGCCGCGATGGCTGCTTGTAGCTGGTAAGGGCCGGGCAGGTTGAGCCTTTCCGCGTGGTCCACCAGCATCACGCCCTCCGCGATCTCGGTGGCGTCCCACTGCGACCGATCCTGGTCGGCGAGCAGCACAGTCTCGCCGTCAGAAGATACCCGGGCGGCGCGCCGGGCGTGCTGCAGGAGAAGCAAAGCCAGCAGGCCAAGTACCTCCGGCTCATCGGGCATGAGGGAGGCCAACGCACGGCAGAGGCGAATGGCGTCTGCGGAGAGGTCGTCACGGGTCGCCGACTCGCCCGCGCTCGCCGAGTACCCTTCGTTAAAGATCAGGTAGATGACTGCCAGCACCCCCGCCAGCCGTTCTGGCCACAGGTCATCCGGCGGGATTCGATACGGAATCCCGGCCTCACGAATCTTGCGTTTCGCTCGCACTAAACGTTGGGCTAGCGTCGGTTCGGGAAGCAGCAAAGCGCGCGCTATCTCTCCGCTGGTCAACCCGCCCAACGTTTTGAGCGTCAGCGCCACTCGCGCGTCCAGGCTTAGAGCAGGATGGCAGCAAGTGAAGATCAAGCGGAGGCGGTCGTCGGCCTCCTGGGCGGATGGATCCATGCCAGAGTCCTCATGGCCGGGCTGATCGTCCCGCACCATCTCCTCGTACTTCATTGTTTGGGCGCGGTTCCGGCGGAGCCGATCGATCGCCCGGTGGCGAGCCGTGGTCCTGATCCATGCGCCCGGGTTGGCCGGCACGCCGTCTGCAGGCCAGCGAGCCAGGGCGACTTCGAACGCGTCCTGAACTGCTTCTTCGGCCGCGTCGAAGTCGCCCAATTGCCGGATCAGCGTAGCGACGACCTGCCCGTACTTCTCCCGAAAGACTTGCTCGGTCGTCTCCCGCGGATCCTGCATCGCTTCTACATCATCCCCGGCATTTCCCAGATGGGGCGGACCTCGACCGCGCCGCCGTAAGCGAGGTGGGGCATCTTGCCAGCCCATTTCGTCGCCTCATCCAGATCGGCCGACTCGATCACGAAATAGCCGCCCAGTTGCTCCTTCGTCTCCGCAAACGGGCCGTCGCTGAGCACGACCTGTCCGTTCTGCTTGCGAGCGGTCGTTGCATCCACCGACGGACGGAGGCGCTCGCCGCCCAACATCTTGCCCGCTCCCTGGAGCTCCGTCGTGTATTTCCCCCACTCTTCCATCATGGCGTTCGTCTGGTCTTCGGTTGCAGTGAGCATTTGCTTTTCGTCGTCGCAGATCAACAAGAGGTAGCGCATGAGTAATTCTCCAGGTCGCGAGTAGTCCGAGCCTTCGGGCTCGTCCACATATATGACGAATGGCGGGAGCCGATTTTCGACATCGTAACGGGATTCGCATTTCACGGATGACCGATGATCCACCGGGTGAAATGCATTTTCGTGCCTAGCGGAGGGGTCACCGGCTCGGCATGTGTAGCAGGACGAAAGAAAGGCCCCTCGTGCCGAGACCTGGCGGCAGCTGGGACCGCCACCGCGTTAGTGGTAAGGCGAATCTAAGGAACACATGTTCTAGTTTAGTATAGCGGGACAATCGAGAAAATTAAGGATCGTCGTAAGACACCTCGAGAACAGGGACGCTCCAGGAGAATCAGTTGAAGCAAGGGGTACGTGTCGGTGCGCTCATCCTTTGTTTGCTGGGCATGGCTGGCTGTGGCCCTGGTACCCCTGGTGCACAACCCAATCCTAGTGGGGGCTCATCGGAGAGTGCGCGGGCCGAGAAACGGATCGTGTATGGCATTACCCAGCCGCTCGATATCCGGCCGAACGCGAACCCGGTGGGTCGAAACTACGTCCAGTCATTGATCGGCTCGCCGCTTACCACGCGGGATGGAAGGGGTGGACGCCGTCCCGTCCTGATCACGGAAGTGCCCAGCGTGGAAAACGGGCTTTGGCAGTTGAACTCTGATGGCACGATGGTTACCACCTTTAGCCTGCGTCCTGGGGCGCTGTGGCACGACGGGGCGCCCCTGACAGCCGACGATCTGGTTTTCTCGATCGACGTCGGACGGGACAAAGTGCTCCCGGCGTTTGGCTCGCCTGGCTTCGCCTCGATCGCCGAAGCATCGGCAGCGGATCCACTCACCTTCGTGCTGAAATGGAAAGAGCCGTTCGTCGGCGCGGACACGCTGTTTTCGATTGATTTGGGTTACCCATCGCCGCTTCCCCGGCATCTGCTGGCCGATGCGGCAGCGAACAGCAAAGACGGATTTCTCGATCTCCCGTATTGGGGCCAGGAGTATGTAGGCACCGGCCCATTCAAGCTGGAGTCCTGGGACCCCGGCGTGGGCATGCAGCTGGTCGCCCACGACGGATTCGCCCTGGGCCGCCCCAAGATCGACCGCATCAATGTGCAGGTCATACCGGACCCCAACACCTTGATGGCAAATGTGCTGGCGGGCGCCGTTGACATCAGCCCGGATCTGGGATCGATTGATGGCGGGACTCAACTGCGAGAGCAGTGGAGGGACGGTACCGTCGCGTTCAATCTGGGCGCCGGCACGTGGGGGCAAATGGTGCCCCAGTTCATTGATGCCAAGCCGGTCGCCATGGGGGACGTGCGTTTTCGCGTGGTTCTAGCCGTAGCGATTGATCGCCAGGCTATTGTGGACGGTGTACAGGGAGGAATGTCCCCGGTACCCATCAGCCTGCTGGACCCGAATCAGCCCCAGTACGCGGCTCTCGAGGCGACGCTTCCCCGGTACGCCTATGATCCGCAGCGCGCGGCCCAAATACTAACTGACGCGGGTTATGCACGAGGCCCTGATGGCGCATACCGTGACAAGAACGGCGACACCATTGACCTGGAAGTGCGGACATCGCCGCAAGCTCAATACGCGAAGGCATCCACGGCGATTGCCGGTGATTGGTCCCGGGTCGGCCTGCCTGCTCGCCCGGTGACTACTCCACCCCAACTGGCGAACGATCGCTCGTACACATCTACGTTCCCGGCTGTCTTCTTGAAGAACGGGCCCACGGACGTCAATGGGTTGCGGGGAT
>DASXTD010000367.1:0-1905 GCA_036505655.1 Chloroflexota bacterium | reverse complement strand
TCCCCCGGCGGGAGAGAAAACGCGCGTCCGTCCATGATCTCTAATCGCAATCGTTTGTTCGGGAGAGCGGCAGGTTTTCAAGCGAGCGCGCTTGCCCTGCTCCTTGCACTCCTGGCCGGGTGCGGGAGCCGCGAGAGCGTGGGCCCCTCCGACTCTCCGTCCGTAAGCGCTCCGGCTGACTCGGTCACTCCGACGGATTCCACTCTGGTCCCGCCGACTGATTCCACGTTTACTATACCCGCCGATTCTACCGCTGGTTTGGTGCCGACCACCGGAGCTGCGTACACACCGCCTGGCGTCGTCTTCGGCACGTTCGACATGAAAAACGAGCTCCTAGGCAGCCTGCACACAGGCTCCCGGCGCGCCCCTGGGCCGGACAATATTGTTGGGCTTCTCTCCGGAGCCCGTGCCAAGCGTGCCCGCCTGGTCATCAGCCTTTATGGCGGCAGCGATGGCAACGTGAAGAATGCCGACGGCACTTTCAGCCTCACCAAGTGGCAGGCCAGGGTTGGCGCTTTCAAGGGCGTCAACTTCAGCTCCTATATCAGCGACGGCACCGTGCTGGCCCACTACATGATCGACGAGCCGAACAACCCGGCGAAATGGGGAGGCCAGATCGTTCCCCAAGCGACCATCGAGGCCATGGCTAAGTACAGCAAGCAAATCTGGCCGGGGATGGTCACCCTCGCTCGGGTGGTGCCCAGCTGGCTTGCCAGCGCGCCGATTACCTACACCTACCTGGACGCGGCTTGGGCTCAGTACCGATCGAGCAAGGGGGATGTGGCGAGGTTTGCCGCCTCGGAGATCGCCGCGGCCAAGACCAAGGGCCTCGGAGTTATGGTGGGCCTCAACATCCTCAACGGCGGCAACGGCTCCAGCGGCATTCGGGGGACCAAGAGCGGAGAGTACAGCATGAGCGCCACTGAGCTGAAGACGTATGGTACTGCGATGCTCAGTAACCCCTATGTGTGCGGTTTCATGATGTGGGAGTACAATCTCACCTACTACGGCCGATCGGATATAAAAAGTGCCATGGCCGAGCTGTCGCCCAAGGCCAGTTCCCATCCTCAAACCTCTTGCCGGCAGTAAGCAGATCCTCGACCCGCCCCCTGCTCTCGGCGAATCCGGGAGCAGGGGTCGGCAATGGACCGGGAGCCGCCAATCCGACCCCGTTCAACCCTGTCAGGCTCAGCACCCACTCAGACGTGATCCACGGCAGCCTTGACGCCACTCTCCCGCGCACAATGCGCACAACAGAAAAACGTCTTTTTTGCCTCAATGCCATGACCTACGATCTTGCACCCGCAGTGCTCGCAGACCGGAGCCAGCCTGTGAATGGCGCATTCGAAGCTGTCGAACGTATGAGTGTTGCCGGCCGCGACTACCTGGAAGGAGAGGTAGTAGTCGTTGCCACAGACTTCACATCGAGCCATGGTACCCTCCTGAAACCGGGAGCACGTGCTGCCCACCCCAGAACAGTGGCTATGAAGTCCCCCAATTGCCATCGGAGGCTTCGGAATCCCGCAGCCTCAAGGCTCCACCGGTCGCCGCGACTCCAGAAGCTGGGCCAGATTGCCGGGCCGGGTGCCGAGCAGGCGTCCGGTAGGACTGACGTAGATCTCGGCGCCGTTGCGTCCGAACTCCCGGGCACCGGGATAGCTGAGCACCCACCCACGAGGCTTCCCCCGCAGTGCCCCAATGCCGCCAAAGGCGAAATGCGTCGTGGGTGGGCCCAGCTCGTTCGGTTCTGGGCCGACCAGTCTACCCGCGGTGAAGCGAGCCCCCGCGTAGGAAGCCCCGGCAAGGCCCGCAGCGATAACGAGCAGCAGGAAGAGGGCACGCATCCGCTCAGCCCCGTCGCTTGAAGTACTGCACCGCCCGCTCGTGCTTTTCCGCGGCCGCGCG
>DASXTD010000366.1:0-2777 GCA_036505655.1 Chloroflexota bacterium | reverse complement strand
TGGAAGGAACCCTATCCCACGGCGGGCGCCCTCCAGAGCCTTGGCTCCAGCTCGATCATCGGTCTGCCGCCCTTGCCACGCCATCTCCTGGGCCAGGCCCTGGAGCAGAGCGCCGATGCCCTTCTCAATCACTCCTACTGGAACCAGGGCTACGTGGGGCTCGGGCCCTATCGCCTGGACCGCTGGGAACCCGGCGCATTCATCGAGGCCTCTGCCTTCGAGCACCACGCCCTCGGCGCCCCCAAGATCCAACGCATCAAGATGCTGTTCCTCACCGATCCCAGCGCAGCTCTGGCCGCCATGTTGGCAGGGGACACGCAGTTGGCCACCGACTCAGCGCTGAACGCGTCTCGCGCCGCCACTTTGATGCGCCAGCTGCCGGAGGGCCGGGGCGTGCTGGTCAACTACTTCAACCAGTGGGTATCGGCGAGCTTCCAGGGCCGGCCGGAGCTGGCGAGTCCTCCTCCGTTGCAGGATCGCCGGGTACGGCAGGCGCTCGCCCACGCGGTGGACCGCGCGACGATCAATGACGCGATCTTTGAAGGTCAAAACCTCGTCGTGGATAGCATCTTCGCCCCCACATCCGAGCTGGGGCGCGCTGCGGACGCCGCGGCCACCAGGTACCCCTTCGACCCGGCCCGCGGTGCGCAGCTGATGACGGAAGCAGGCTTCACCAAGGCACCAGGTGCAGAATTCTATCTGAGCCCCGGTGGAGAGCGCCTCTCGCTGGAATTGAGGGCCAGTGTAAGCGACGAGGCTCTGCGCACCGCGATGGCAGGCGGTTGGCACCAGATCGGCATCGACGTCCGGGAGACGTTCATTCCCCAGAGCCAGGTCTCGGATCTACAGGTCAAGTCAAACTATCCGGGGCTGGCGATCCACGCCTCCAGCGGAGGCGAAAATGGCGTCGCGACGATGGGCTCTGAGAACATTCCCAGGGCAGAAAACAACTGGCGTGGGGCCGGCGTCGCCTACAATGGCTACTCGAATCCCAACCTGGACCGCCTGGTGGCAGCGTTCGGCGTGGCCCTCGAGCCGGCCGACCGCAATCGGGCCGCCGCCGACATCGTGCGGCTCTACAGCGTCGAGCTGCCCGCCCTGTCTCTGTATTTTCCGCCCGCGTCGTGGCTATTCACATCCGACCTGAATGGACCCAAGCTACGCCCAGCGTCCAGCAACGTCGCCTGGAACCTCTACGAATGGGAGCTCCACTAGCGACCTCAGGTCAGATACGCTCCCATAGGTGGGCGTTGCGGGCCATCCCCCCCACCCGAGATATCCTGCGGCAGGTGCTGAAAGTCGTTGGCGACGGGACCCTTCACGGTGTTCCGCAGCTCCGATCCATTGCGTGCACCCGCTAGCGGGGGGCGGGAACACCAGTCGGCTGATAAACAGCGCCACCGAAGCTGTAGTCTCGCCAGTTCCACTCCATGTCCACAGGCAGCCAGGCACGCAGCGGGATGATTGGAAGCTGGTTTCGAGCGGGATCACGCACTATGTTGGCTGGCTCGCGGCCCTGCTGCAGGTCGCGGATGGCTTCCAGGAGTACCTCGCGGCACATCAGCACCGGCGTATCAAGGGCACCGGCATGCTCCGCGGTCCGATCCTGGATTGGTCCTTGGCTCTCGGTCACCCACTTGTCGTGGAGATAGAAATCGGTTCCCAAGCCTGCGTACGTCCGATTCTGCATTTCCTCGCGGTCTTGCTGGAACCGATTGCTCAGGTTGCGGATGGGATGGTAATTCACCATCTCGGTCTGGCCCAGGCCCGTGCGCCGATTCAAGGGCCCGATGCTGCTGAAAATGAACCGGTACTTCCAGTGATGTGTGTCATCGATCGGCACGTGCCAATTCACGTTGTATCCGGGATGTACCGGATACTTTGGGTGCACCCGCTCAGACGCATCCTCACTTGTGACCTCAACATCGTTCGAAAAGATGCCCAGATTGGGCAGGACAAACTCGGTGACGTTGATCATCTTGTTGGACGCAGAGCCTCCGACTCCCGAAGTGCGCGCGCCCCGCACGCCATAGGGGGTCCGCTCGACCTCCATGGTCTCGAGCCAGGGCCACTCACCCTGGTGATTGATTGGCGTGTCCTGGGTCCGGTTCAGGTAGTGCAGGAAGGAGAGATGGGACGTATCGATGTTGCCCTCGTTGGCCTGGTGGTAATTGCACTCGTGGTACCACTTGGTCACGACCCTGCTTTCTGTTGGCCAGGGGCGCAGAAACTCATAGTCCGGAAACTCCGGCGGCTCTCCGGGGCCCAGGTAGGCAAAGATGGCTCCCGCTCGCTCGACGCAGGGGTAGGCCGTGTGGCGGATCTTCTCGTGAAACGTGCTGCCCGCTGGCTCCCCGGGCTGTTCGAGGCACCTCCCATTAATGTCGTAGAGCCAGCCGTGATAGATGCAGCGAAGGCCGCCGTCCTCCAGCCGGCCGTAGCTCAGATCGGCCCCTCGGTGGCTGCAATGCAATCCAATCAGTCCAGGCTTGGCCTGGTCGCGGAACAGGACCAGATCCTCACCCAGGAGTCGGATCGGGACCGGCGCGCCCCCAAGGGGCAGATCCTCGGATAACGCGGCCGGCTGCCAGTAACGCCGCATGAGCTCGCCGCACGGCGTGCCGGGTCCGGTTTCGGTGATT
Organism: Chloroflexota bacterium; assembly: GCA_036505655.1. GTDB lineage: Bacteria > Chloroflexota > UBA6077 > UBA6077 > SHYK01 > DASXTD01. The sequence goes on along the minus strand of DASXTD010000366.1, from coordinate 135 downwards.
AGCTTGTTGTCTTCTGTCTTCAGCATCGTAACCCCCTGTGGATTCCGAGCGCCGGAGTCTACTATTATCTGCTCCTTCTGGTACAAGAACTGATGAAGAGCCTTCGAGGGAGGGAAAATAGCTGTGGTAACCCTT
>DASXTD010000365.1:0-3141 GCA_036505655.1 Chloroflexota bacterium | reverse complement strand
CCGGTTCCATCCGGCTACTCCACTTAGGAGTGAGCTGACGTTAAGGCAAAGCCCTCGGCGCCGCGGCCACAGAGAGGACAGCTTGATTCCTATCTCGGTGAGAGCCGGTGCCGAAGCCCTGCGTCGATTCGCGCCTGCCCTTGCCGCAGTCTGCTTTTTCATGGTGCAGGCAGCCTGTGCGCCGTCCGCCCCAGATACCGGTACGTCTACAGGCGCTCCCCAGTCTTCCATTGACGAGGGTGCCAACAAGACCCTGGTGATCGCGCACGCGTCCGAATACAGGACGCTCGGTCCATTTGGCTCCAACAGTACCGCGGGCGGCGGCGCCACAATCATGGGAGTACATTCCACGGGCCTCGTGAACCTGGATGCCCAGGGCAATGAGACCGCTTGGGTGGCAGCGGCGATCCCATCCCTCAACGACGGTTCGGTTGTCCTACTGCCAGATGGGCGCATGCGCACAACCTGGCGTTTGCGACCGGACGTGACCTGGCACGACGGGTCGCCACTAACCGCTGACGACCTCGCGTTCACCCAGGATGTACGTTCCGGGATAGTCCCCGGAAACCCCGAAAACGTCAGCCCCTTCATCGAGCGCGTGGATGTCGTTGACCCGTTGACGGCAGCCATCACCTGGAAGACCACTTACTACAACGCGTTGGTCCTCGATTTCCGCAGCTTTTGGCTCCTACCCAAGCACCTGCTGGTGAAATCCTTTGAAGAGGACAGCTCGGAGGCGTTCCTCCGGAACCCATACTTCACCAACGAGTACGTCAATCTTGGCCCCTTTCGACTCCTCGATTGGGGCCTGGGGCAGGACATGACGTTTGAGCGCTACCCCGGCTACTTCATGGGCATACCGAAGGTCGGCAAGCTCAACATCAAGACCATTACAGACCAGAACGTCATCGCAGCCGGGCTGCGCTCAGGGACCATCGACGTGGTCGCCAACAAGGCGATCAGCGCTAATCTGAGCATTGTGTTGCGTGATGAATGGAGGGGGTCAAACGAGGGCATAGTCGAGAGCCGGCAAGAGAACTGGATCTACCTGCAGCAGCAGTGGGATACACAGTGGGCCCGCCCAGCCGAGGTGCCTCGCGACGTCCGCCTGCGCATTGGTATGTTCGAGGCCCTCGACCGCACAGCGTTGCGTGAATTCCAGTTCCCGGGCGTGCCTGACACCAACGGCGACTCGTTCGTGCCCGCCGCCGACTCACGCGGTCCTGTTGTTGGGCAACCGTTCGCTCGTTATGCCTACGACCCCAACCATGCCGTCCAGGACCTGTTACAAGCCGGTTGGACCCGCGCCCCCGACGGTCGATTACTCGATCGATCGGGCAGCCCCGTGCAGATCGAGGTGCGAGCCGGTAGCCCCTCGGATCTCCCGGTCCTGGCAGTGGTAGCTGACATGTGGCGTCGGATAGGGATCGACGCCAACGAATTTGCCACTCCACCTCAGGCGACCGCCCAGCAAACCCCCGAGAACCTGCAGTTTCCGGGGGTGCAACTGACCGGGCGAGGAGCGGCTGAGTCCGCCTTAACCCAATTCGAAAGCCGTCGGATCCCGACTGCCGAGACCCGTTGGACGGGCCAGAATACCGCGAGTTACTCAAACCCTGACATGGACCGACTTCTTGGTCAGCTGTTCAGCACGCTCGAAGACAGAGAGCGAGGCAATATCCTCAAGCAGATCGGAGACGTGATGGCCGCGGATATGCCAGCGATTCCACTCTACTGGAGAATCAGCTTCATGGAGGTCCGCAATACCGTCCGGGGGCCCCTGGTTAATGACCATGCGCACATGGGCAAAGACATCAACGGCTACAGCCTACCTAGGAGCGCGCACCTATGGGAGCGTGCATGATTCTGGGCGGAGTCACTCCAATGGGCCGGCTTGCCGCGCGGTTGGGTACGGGCGACTGGGCGCGCCGTATCTTCATGGCGGGTCGCGGGTCGGCCAGCGGTATGCCCGGCACCGCAAACCGTTAGCCGCGTCTGCTGGCGTGACCCCAATGATCAGGATCGCATCCGCACGCTGGGGAGTACACGGCCTTCGCTTGGTCAAAATCGAACCGGTCTCGTAGGATTGTGGCGAAAAGGCTGTCTTCCTGGCTTAGGATCTGGCTCATCAAGTAAGGTGCGGGCGATGAGAGGAACGATTTACTTCCCCCTGGTTCTCGTATGGCTCGCGGGTGCTTGCGCCACTCCCCCCAGCCCGAACACTTCGACGTCCTCAGCTGCCACTGGACCTGCGCAACCCGCGCGCACGCTGGTCGCCGTGGTGCAGTCTGAGCCCAAAGCCCTGGCCTCTCGCATCATCGGCAGCCAGGTTCAGGTCTCGCTAAATTTCTCTAAACGGATGTTCAACGCTGATCTCACCTTGCTTGATGACCAGTCGAGCCCCTCCCCTTATCTCGCCGAGGCGCTCCCCCGGCTCAACAGCGACGACTGGAAAGTCCTTCCCGATGGGAAGATGGACACGACCTATCGTTTGAGGCCCAACCTGGTCTGGCATGACGGCACACCACTCACCGCGGACGACTTCGTGTTCTCCTGGCAGGTATATTCCACGCCGGACGTCGGGCAGGCCGGCTCACTGCCGATGAAGTACATCGCCAGCGTGGAAGCGCCCGATCCCAGGACCGTCTTGATCCACTGGGCGCAGCCGTATTGGGCCGCCGGCGCCCTCCAGAGCCTGGGGGCCGGAACCACCGGATTACCACCGTTGCCGCGCGCCATCCTGGGACCTGCCCTCGATTCCGGGGCTTCAGCGTTGGTCAATCACTCTTACTGGACGACGGGCTACGTGGGGTCGGGACCGTACCGCCTCGACCGATGGGAACCGGGCGCGTTCCTGGAGGGCTCTGCCTTCGACCGCCACGCACTGGGTGCCCCCAAGATCCAGCGGATCAAGCTCGCCTTCATGCCCGACCCCAACACAGCTGTGGCCGGGGTGCTCGCCGGCGAGATTCAGGTGACCGCGGACAACGCAACCCCTCTGGCCCAGAGCCTCACCCTCTTGCGCCAGATGCCTGCCGGTGGTGGCGTGATGGTCCCTGGCTTGAGCCTGTGGCAGGGGGCACACTTTCAGAGCCGACCCGACTTCGTGAGCCCAGCAGCGTTGCGGGATGCCCGCGTGCG
>DASXTD010000364.1:0-7171 GCA_036505655.1 Chloroflexota bacterium | reverse complement strand
CCCCCAGCCCCCTCCCCTCGGGGAGGGGGAGAAGAGAACTATTCCGGGGGCTTCGCCCCCAAACCCCTGCTTGCTACTCGTCACTCAGCAGGGTCCTCGGTCGAGACGATGCTCGATTCGCCCTCGAGAGCGCCTTTTAGCGTGTGCCAGGCCAGGGTGGCACATTTTACGCGGGTTGGAAATGCCCGCACCCCAGACAACGCGGCGATGCTGCCCAGCGCGTCCGGATCGTCGGCGCCCTCGGTCAGCATCTCGTGGACGTGGTCGAACAGCGTCTCCGCCTGCTCCACGGTCTTCCCTTTGACGTTCACCGTCATCAGCGAGGCGGATGCCTTGGAGATGGCGCAGCCATGGCCTTGAAATCCCACGTCGTCGATAACGTCACCTTCCAGTTTCAGATATAGCGTGAACTCGTCTCCGCACAGAGGATTCTGCCCTTCCTGGACCCGATCGGCGGGCTCCAGCTTGCGAAAGTTCCGCGGCGCCCGATTGTGATCCAGGATTACCTCCTGGTACAGCTCCCGAATATCTGTCATCGATGTCCGCCAACTTCAAGCTCGCGTAGCATCCAACCCCTCTTCACGATCAACCCCATACTGGCTGTAGGCCCTGCCTACCCGAAAACTTCCAGGACTTCATCCAGCGCCTTGGCCAGCTCATCGATCTCTTCCGCCGTGTTATAGAAGGCGAAGGAGGCTCGAGCGGTTGCCGCCAGACCGAGCCGCCGCATGAGCGGCATGGCGCAGTGGTGGCCTGCTCGAATCGCCACCCCTTGTTGATCGAGGATCGTGCCGACATCGTGGGCGTGGATGTCGCCCAGGACAAACGAGAGCAGGCTGGCGCGGTCCTTCGGATGGCCGATGATGCGTAATCCAGGGACATTGGACAGCACCCTGGTGGCGTGGGCCAGGAGCTCGTGCTCGTAGGTGGCCACGGCATGCAGGTCGAGGCCTTCCAGGTAGTCGATGGCTGCGCCCAGACCAATGCCACCAGCCACGTGGGGCGTGCCAGCTTCGAATTTGTAGGGCAGCACGTTGTAGGTGGTCTTCTCGAAGCTGACGGCGCTGATCATGTCGCCTCCGCCCTGGTAGGGCGGCATCGCATCGAGCCACTTCGACTTGCCGTACAGAATGCCGATGCCGGTCGGGCCGAACACCTTGTGTCCGGAGAAGGTGTAGAAATCGCAATCCAGCTCCTGGACGTCGACCTTCATGTGCGGAGCTGCTTGCGCTCCGTCCACCAGTACGGGTACTCCACGGGCGTGGGCCGATTCGATGATCCGCCTGACCGGGTTCACCGTTCCTAGCACGTTTGACACGTGGACGACCGCGACCATCCTGGTGCGTTCGGTGATGAGCTGCTCCAGCTCCTCCATCACGAGGTCACCATCGTCGGTAATCGGAACTACCCGCAGCTTGGCGCCGGTCTGCTCGCACAGCAGCTGCCAGGGCACGATGTTCGAGTGATGCTCCATCGCCGTGATCAGAATCTCATCGCCCTCGTGCACGAAGGCCCGCCCGTAGCTGTGGGCCACCAGGTTGATAGCCTCGGTAGTCCCGCGTACGAACACGACCTCGGATCGATCCGGCGCATTGATAAAGCGGGCGACTCGGGTGCGGGCGTTCTCGTACGCTTCGGTAGCGACCTCACTCAGGTGGTGAATGCCTCGGTGGATGTTCGAGTTCTGCTGTTCGTAAAAGCGGGTCTCGGTATCGATGACAATCCGCGGCTTGTGGGCCGTGGCAGCGTTGTCTAGATAGACGAGCGGCCGCCCATTGACCCTTTGTTGCAGGATTGGGAAATCCTTGCGAATCCGCTCCAGAGGGAAGGGCTTGGGCAGGTTCTGAACGTTGATCACCGGATGCTGTGGCTGAGCGCTCATTTGACAGCCGCTCCGCGCCTGCCTGGTCGGCCGGTGCTTCTTGAGTCCGCTCCGCTCATTCCATCTCCCCACTCTGGAACGATTCTTGCACCCAGGGGAAGAGCAGTGACTCGATGAGCGCGCGCACCGGTTCGGAGCGTTGGCGCTCGATGACGTCAGCGGCAAAACCGTACGTCAGCAAGGCGCTCGCCTCGCGGCGTTCGAGTCCGCGGCTCTGAAGATAGAAAAGCGCGCCGGTGTCGAGCCTGCCCACTGTCGCACCGTGCGTGCAGCGCACGTCGTCAGCGAAGATTTCGAGCTGCGGTTTCGTATCCATGGTGGCCCTCTGGGAGAGGAGCAGGTTCCGATTGACCTGCTCCGCGTCGGTTCGCTGAGCCCCGGGCCGAACCAGAATTTTCCCGCTGAAAACCCCGGTCGAGTTACCGCCGAGCAAAGTTTTGTAGGTCTGGCGGCTGGTGCCGTGGGGCTTCGCGTGGTCGATGCTGGTGTGGTTATCGATATGCTGACGGCCCGCCGCGACGGCGATGCCCTCCAGGTGGCAGCTGGCTCCTTCGGCATCCAGGACGACGTTGAGGTCGTTCCGAGCCAGCCTGGCCCCCAGGGCGAGCGAGAACGAGCGGAAGCTGCTGTCGCGCTCCTGATGGACCTGCGTCGTGGCGACGTGCGCAGCGCTCATGCCCTCGAGCATCAGCTTGTAGTGATCTAGCGAGGCGCCTTCTTGCAGAACGATCTCAGTCACCGCATTGGTGAGGTACTCGACCTCACCTTCGCCGACGTAGGTCTCAACCACCGTAGCCTCGGCCCCGGCCTCCAAGATAATCAGCGTGCGAGGCTGGATCATTGCTCGTTCTTGGCCCGGTTCCGAAACAAAAACCAGGTGGATCAGCGCAGGCCCCGCCGACCTTCGTGGAACCCGCACCAGTGCACCGTCGGCCACGAAAGCCGTATTCAGTGCTGCGAACGGATTCCTTTGCACGTCCGCCCATCGCCCGAGATCATCCGCGAGGCGCGGATCATCCGCGATGGCGTCCGCCAGGCGGCGCACTTCACCGGCTTTAGCCGCTGAAGACAGGCGTTGGTCCCAGACGCCGTCGACGAAAACCAATCGAACGCCTTCCAGACTCTGGACCGAGGACAAAAGACCAATTCGCTCGCCTACCTCGTAGGGGCGGGACCTGTGCCCACCCTGGGCGCCCACGGGTGGCGCTCCTACGGCCGAGAGGCCAAAGCTACCCCGGGCGATGGACGAGACGTCGGTGTATTTCCATTCCTCGTCCTTGCGGGTGGGGAAGCCGCGTTCCGTGAATCGCTCCAAGGCTTCGCGTCGGAGCTGTTGCAGCCAGCTCGGGCCGGCTCGGCCGCTCGACTCCAGCTCACGAAACGCGGCGACGTACTGATCCGTCGCCTTAGCGACCGCGGTCATTTGACGGCCGCTCCGAGAGTGCCTACTCGACCGGCGCTCGCCGAGCCCGCTCCGCTCATTTGCGCTCACCGACCGCAGCGCTCTCTGGAGTCTTGAGCCAGTCGTAGCCGCGCGCCTCCAGCTCGTGGGCTAGATCCGCGCCGCCCGAGCGAACGATCTTGCCGCCCGACATCACGTGCACCACATCCGGGGTGATGTAGTCCAGCAGGCGCTGGTAATGCGTCACCAGGATGATGGCCCGATCCGGCGCGCGCAGCCGATCGACGGCGCCCGCGACGCTGCGCAAGGCATCAATGTCGAGTCCAGAGTCCGTCTCGTCCAGGATGGCCAGGCGAGGCTCCAGCACCGCCATCTGCAAAATTTCATTGCGCTTCTTTTCGCCGCCCGAGAAGCCCTCGTTCACCGCCCGCTGGCCCAAAGCCGGATCCATATCCACGAATTTCATCTTCTCCCGCATGACGGAGAGAAATTCCATCGCATCGACCTCTTCGAGGCCGCGGGCCTTGCGCACGGAGTTGAGCGCCGCCCGCAGGAAGTAAGCAATGCTCACGCCGGGCAGCTCGACAGGATACTGAAAAGCCAGAAACACGCCGGCCTGCGCCCGCTGCTCCGCGGATAGCTCCAGGAGGTCGTTGCCTTCGTAGCGGACCTCGCCCTCAGTGACTGTGTAGGAGGGATGGCCAGCCAGGGTCTGGGCAAACGTGCTCTTGCCGGAGCCATTCGGGCCCATCACCGCATGGACCTCGCCGGCGTTCACGGTGAGATCGACCCCCTTCAGGATCTCCTTGCTATCGACACTTACGTGTAAATTCCGTACTTCGAGCATCGGGCTAGCCCACCGAACCTTCGAGGCTGACACCGAGCAGCTTGGCCGCCTCCACCGCGAACTCCATCGGCAGCTCGCGAAAAACCTCTTTGCAAAAGCCGTTCACGATCATCGAGACAGCGTCCTCGGCCGACATGCCCCGCGCCTGGCAGTAAAAGAGCTGGTCCTCGCTGATCTTGGAGGTCGAGGCTTCGTGCTCCACCTGCGCGGTGTCGTTCGTGACCTCGATATACGGGAAGGTGTGCGCCCCGCACTGATCGCCCAGCAGCAGCGAGTCGCAGCGCGAATAGTTCCGCGCTCCCTGGGCGCCCTTCTGCATCCGAACCAGTCCACGATAGGTGTTGTTGCCGTGCCCGGCCGCGATCCCCTTGGAAACGATGGTGCTGCGGGTGTTCTTGCCGATGTGCGTCATCTTGGTGCCGGTGTCGGCCTGCTGATAGTTGTTGGTGAGCGCTACCGAGTAGAACTCGCCGATGGAGTTGTCACCCTGCAGGAGGACGCTGGGGTACTTCCAGGTAATGGCCGAGCCGGTCTCCACCTGGGTCCACGAGATCTTCGAGTTGACACCGGCGCACTTGCCGCGCTTGGTCACGAAGTTAAAGATGCCACCTTTGCCTTCTTTGTCGCCCGCGTACCAATTCTGGACTGTCGAGTACTTGATCTGCGCATTGTCCAAAGCTACGAGCTCGACGACCGCCGCGTGCAGCTGGTTGGTGTCCCGCATGGGGGCGGTACAGCCTTCCAGGTAGCTGACATAGGCGCCCTCGTCGGCGATGATCAACGTGCGCTCGAACTGGCCGCTGCCCATCGCATTGATGCGGAAATAGGTGGATAGCTCCATCGGACAGCGCACACCCTTGGGGACGTAACAGAAGGAGCCATCGCTGAACACGGCCGAGTTGAGCGACGCGAAAAAGTTGTCGGTGTACGGGACCACAGAGCCCAGATACTTGCGCACGAGGTCCGGGTGCTTCTGCACCGCCTCCGAGAACGAGCAGAAGATGACTCCCTTCTTCTCCAGCTCTGCCTTAAACGTCGTGGCCACCGAAACGCTGTCGAACACCGCGTCGACTGCAACCCCGGTGAGGAGCTTCTGCTCATCCAGCGGGATACCGAGCTTCGCGAAGGTGCTCAAGAGCTCGGGATCGATCTCGTCCATGCTGGCTGGCCGCTTTTTGGGCGCCGCGTAGCACACGATCTCGTCGTAATCGACCGGCGGATAGTGCACATTGGCCCACTTCGGCTCCGCCTGCGACTTCTCGAGCTTCTGCCAGTGCCGAAGCGCCTTGAGTCGCCACTCCAGCATCCATTCCGGCTCGTTCTTCTTGGCGGAGATCAGCCGCACGGCGTCTTCGGTGACGCCCGCTGGAATCAGGTCCTGCTCGATGTCGGTCTCGAAGCCGTACTGGTATTCGCGCTCGGCCAGAGCCGCGATGGTGTCTGAACGTGCTGCCATTGATCTACCTTAGCAAGCTGTTTTGGATTCGATGGCGCCAATCTTTTGCATCGGGATAGATGCACTCCCGACGCTGCACACGTCCGCCAGCGTCATCGAGTCAAGCACGTGATCGACGCTCAGTTTGATCTTCAGCCAGACGGGCTGAGAGAGACACACTGGTTCCCGCTCGCAAGCCCCGTGCGTGTAGTCCTCGGTAAGGCATTCGACGGGTGCAACCGGCCCTTCCAAGGCGCGCACCACGGCTCCCACCGTGACCTGATCCGGAGGACGAACCAGCTGATAGCCCCCGCGCACGCCGCGCCGCCCTTCGATGAGGCCGGCTTTACGCAGCGGCAATGCGAGCTGCTCCAGATAACCCGCCGGCAACCGCTCGACCGCGGCAATATGGGCCAATGACATCGGTCCATTGCCGTAAGCCTTGGCCAGCTCGGTCATGGCCCGCAGCCCGTAGTGAGCACGTTCTGAAACCTGCCACATGGGAGCCTCCTAAATCCTACTGTCACTATAGGAATTAATGGTTGGGTGGGTCAAGGGTTGGGGAGAGCGGGACCGGCGTGGGAAATCGATCATTCCCTCGCTCGAATTCCGCCGCACGTTGATGGGATCGTCACCGCGTTCGGACCCTTCCAACTGCTCCGCGAGCAGCTCCCGATAGAGCACCAGCCCCAGGTCCGCCGCGCCCAGGTGCTCCAGATCTCTCCTGGTGACTGGTCCCTGGGTAACCGTCGCCATATGGTCCTGGCCATTTGCCATCTCGAGGACGAAACGGCCATCGGTCCCGACGCCGGGCACCTCGCGAAAGCGGATGCTCTTCTGGGGCGGCAAGGGTGTGCCGGGCCGTTCGGCCATGTGCATGAGGAACCAGGTATGGGTGTCGTCCAGGGGAACCAGGAACGTGAGCGATGCGTCCTGCTCGGTCCCCGCCATGACGGTGGACGGGAAAAAGGTCGCCGATCCCCGCCGCCAGGAGGGCTCGATCTCGCTGCGGACCAGATGCCGTTCCAGGATGCCGGCCTCGAAACGATCGAACGCGATGCGCTGGACGTGCCCGGGGGCGTAGCGCCGCCGAAACTCCTCCGCCTTAGCGCGGTCCTGCCGCTCCAGGTAGTAGCTGAAGAACCTTCCATGCAGAAATTCCACGTGGGCGGGATCGAGCACGTTCTCGACCACTTGGAGCCAGTTGGCTGCGATCACAGAGCCCTGAGTCTCGCGAATGGCATGGTCCCAAGCGAGTACGTTGTAGCGGGGCAGGGTAGGCGCCGGAAGCTCGCCCAGATACGCAAAGATGAGCCCGCCAAGTTCCTGCACGGGATAAGCGGTGGTGCGGATCCGATCCGCGAACGACCGCAACGCTGGCTCGGCTGGCTGCTCCAGGCACTGGCCGTCTTCCGCGTAGAGCCAGCCGTGATACGGGCAGCGCAAACCGCGCGCCTCTGGGATTCCATAAGCCAGCGATGCGCGCCGGTGCATGCAAGGCTCGGCCAGCAGCCCCAGTTGGCCACCGAGATCTCGGTACAGAACCAGTGACTCGCCGAGCAATGTGACCGCCTTGACTGGCTCTTTCTCGAGCTGGGTCTGCGC
>DASXTD010000363.1:0-1541 GCA_036505655.1 Chloroflexota bacterium | reverse complement strand
GCGAGCATCCCTTCGAAGTCATAGGTCGAGGGATCGAACGTTTGGCCTCGGCTGATGGCTGAGATATCGTCGTAGCGGATCAGCGCCGCCTCAGCTACTTCCTTCGCGCGCTCGGTTGACTCATCCACCCACACCCGCAGGTGGACCTTGCAGTGGCGATCAGCCGGCGACAGTCCGCACTCCTGCAAGCCATCGCGCCAGGCGTTAAGCGGCACCGTGTAGTGCTCGGGCGGATACGGATGGGCGGTCGTCATGATGTTGAAGCCATGACGGCCGGCCCAGCCCAGCGTGTCCACCGAGTGGCCCGCTACCCAGATGGGCGGCGTCGGCCGCTGCATTGGCGGTGGGAACAGGGAGACGTCTTCGAAGTCCCAGAACTGGCCGCGATACGAGAAGCGCTCCTCGGTCCAGGCCCTGGCCACGATCTCGGCCTCTTCCTCAAAACGGGCGCGGGCCTCCTCGCGGGGTACTCCGAAATGCGCGAAATCGCCCGGCGTATTGCCGAGCCCAATCCCGAACTCCAGGCGCCCACCCGACATCACATCCACCATGGCGTAGTCTTCGGCGACCTGGATTGGCTGATGGAGCGGCAGCACCGAGACGGCTGACCCCAAATGGATTCGGGAAGTGCGCGCGGCGGCGGCCGACAAGAATACGGCCGGGTTGGGCTCGGGCCCCCCGTACAGGTTGAAGTGGTGCTCCGTGAACCAGAAGCACTCCCACCCGAGCTCCTCAGCGAGCGCGATCTGGTCCAGGATCTGCTGGTAGAAAACCTCAAACGGTGGATCGAGATCGGGGAAATAAGTTGGCAGAACGTGCATGTGGAACCGCATGGGAGAGGAGCCCTAAGCCTTTCGCGGCTGGAATTTGGGCAAGGTGAACTCGGGAGTTACGTCGTCCCAGACCACCTCGACCTTCATGCCCACCTGCACTTCCTTGGGATCAATGTTGACGATGTTGCTGACCATGCGCCAGCCCTCGTCCAGGTCGATGATCGCGATCACGTAGGGCACATCGTCGGCGAAGGCGGGATGAGCCGGCTGGTACGAGATGGTGAACGAGTACACGCGGCCCTTGCCGGTGGACTCTTCCCATTCGAGCGTTCCCACGCCGAAACACTGCGGCCCGGGGCAGATGTCCCGTGGATAGAACACGCGGGTGCCGCACAGTCGACAGCGCTGGAACGTGAGCCGATGCTCTTTAGTGGCATCCCAGAATGGCTGGCTGACTGCGCTCGGGGTCGGCAGCGGCTTCTTATACTCCTGAGGCGCGGCCATTAGAGGGCAACCTCGCTGCCTAGCAACAGCGCGCTCTGCTGGGAGAATGACCCCCCAGAACCGGTGACGTAGATCAAATCGGTCGGGCCGGGGACCTGGTGCTCGCCAGCGTCGCGACGGATCTGGCGCACCGCTTCCGTCACCTGGGCGCAGCCGCCGGCGGTGGAGGCCTGGCCGTACGAAAGCTGACCGCCGTGCGTGTTGCAGGGCTTATCTCCATCGAACTTCAGGCTGTGCGCCTGGATCCAATCACCGCCTTCGCCT
>DASXTD010000362.1:0-7331 GCA_036505655.1 Chloroflexota bacterium | reverse complement strand
GATGACCAGAAGTTCGTGGGCAAGTCGACACGCCCTCACCCCAACCCTCTCCCAGAGGGAGAGGGAGCAGGCCGTCTCCGCAACTTTCATAGACCCTGGAGGACCTGGGCGCGGCCGACGCGGCCTATGGCCAGGACGAACGCGGCGGTGCGGAGGTCGAGCTGGTGCTCGCGGGCGACGTGAGTGACGGCCTGGTAGGACTTGATCATGGTCTGCTCGAGTCGGGTGCGAACGTCCTCGAGAGGCCAGGTGATGTGCTGGAGGTTCTGGGCCCATTCGAAGTAGGAGACGGTGACACCGCCGGCGTTGGCGAGAACATCTGGCACCACCGGGATGCCGCGGCGAGCAAATGTTTGATCGGCTTCGGGAGTGGTGGGCGCGTTGGCGGCCTCGACGATCATCTTGGCCTGGATTTCCTCGGCGAGCGGCCGATCGAACACGTCGCCCAGCGCGGCGGGAATGAGCACGTCGCATGTCTCCACCAGGACCTGCTCCTGGGAGCACTCTTGGCCGCCGGGGAAGGCCGCCAAGGGCTTGCGCTCCCCTGCATGCTTGAGTAGGGCGGGAATATCCAGGCCTTTCGGGTCGCGCCGCCCGCCGCTGGAATCGCTCACCGCGATGACTCGGCCGCCCCGCTCGTGGATGCAGCGCGCCGCGTGGGAGCCGACGTTCCCGAAGCCCTGGACCGCGAAGGTGCAATCTTCAATCTTCTTGTTTTGCCCAGCGAGCGCCTCGCGAGTGATGAATGCCACTCCCAGCCCGGTCGCCTCGTCGCGCCCCGGGCAGCCATGGAGGTCGAGTGGCTTACCGGTGACCACCGCCGGGTTGAAGCCGTGCAGCTTGGAGTATTCGCTCATGATCCAGGCCATGACGTCCGCGTTGGTGTTCACGTCGGGGGCGGGAATGTCGAGCTGGGGGCCGATGACGTCGTGGATCTTCAGCACGAACGTCCGGGTGTGGCGTTCCAGCTCGGCTCGCGATAGGTCTTTGGGATCGCAATCGATGCCACCCTTGGCGCCGCCAAACGGGATGTCGACGATGGCAGTCTTCCAGGTCATCAAGGCAGCCAAGCCCGCCGCCTCGTCCATATCAACCTGCGGATGGTAGCGGAGCCCGCCCTTCATGGGGCCGCGTGCGCTGTTGTGCTGCACGCGGTAGCCAGTGAAAGTGGCGAGCTCGCCGTTATCGCGCTCGATGACCAGGGTGACCTGCACCTCACGCTGCGGCTTGGTGAGCAAAGCTCGGCTGCGCTCGTCCAAGCCCATCACCTTCGCCGCCTGGGCGAAGTAATGTTGAGCGGAGTCTAGGACGCCCGTTGTGAGTTACCCCCCAACGCCGCCCTCACCCGGGGCTCGCATTACTCGCTCCGGCCTCTCCCAAAGGGAGAGGCAAGCGGGTTGCTCCCCTTCCGGGACGGAGAGAGGACCGCTGCTACTAATCAGCGAGGTGCGTGGGCGGCCGAGCCCCCGTTGGATGACCCGGAATGCTCCTCGAAGGTCCCGGTGACCTTCTGGTGGCCGTCGTTCTCTTCGTAGGCGTCCTCGAAGTACAGGTTGAGCGGCTCCAGCACGGCCGTATCGGTGGTGGAGAAGAGCACCACCTCTTCGGTCGAAGAACCGTTAACGTGCTCGTGCCAGGCGTAGGGCGGGAGCGCGAAGAAGTCGCCTTGCTCCCACTCCAGGCGGAGGCCGTCCACGATCGTGGCGCCGTGGCCGCGGAACACGTGATAGACCTGGCTGGACGAGTGGCGGTGGGCCTTCGTGTTGATGCCCGGGCGCAGCATCTGGATCCAGCAGCCCATGGTAGGCATGACGTGGCTGCCGGTGAGCGGGTTGGTGTATTCGAAGGCGACGTCGTCGAAGGGGCTGGCATCGATCTTGGCCATCTCATGCAAGGCCTCTTCGCTCTGCTCCCAGGGGTAGTAAGCCAGCGGCGAGACCGGACTCATTTCTTTGTGCCAGACCGGCTTCAGATGGCCGATGCCCCAGCGGCTGTGGGAATCGGCGATTGCCTTGGTGGCGGGCTCGATCTCATCCGGATAGGGCTCCTGCGACATACCGACCCGCAGCAACCCGACTAACGGAGCATCGAGGCTGTCCATCCACATCATGGGCTCGGTGCCCTTGCTGATGTGGCCGTGCCAGCTCAAGCTGGGGGTGATCAGGAAGTCACCGGGCCGAATCGGCACCGGCTCACCGTTCACGATGGTGACTGTTCCCTCGCCGCGAATTCCGAACCGAATGGCAGCCGCCACATGGCGATGCGAAGGGGACACGTCTCCCGGGCCCACCACCTGGACCGCGGCGGTCAGACTGTGGGTGGCGCCGCCGCTGGCTGGAATCGATGGGTTGTGAAGGGTAATCGCACGGCGCTCACCCTCCCCTCGGCCGGGTCGGACCAGCTCCAGCGCTCGGAGCGCTATGGGCTCGAGGTCGCTCCAGCGCCAGCGGGCGGGGGCGTAGGGGGCCGCGCTATTGCGCCCGCCGGTATCCGGGCGTCGCCGCCACAGCGCGTTCATGTGCTTGCTCTCGAGCATCTGGTAGAAGGCGTCCATTTCGGTGTTGGTGGTGGTCGGCGCTGCCATCTTCGTATCCTTTCCCGGGGAAGGATTGTCTAGGGTTTGCCGGATGGATACCCCTTCCCCCCAACCTTGTCAAGGCAGGCTGAGCCTGCAGGCGTAGGGGCATGGAGGTTGAGATTCCCCCTCAACCAGACTCGCCCTGTTGGTAGGGGGTTGTAGCATCTTCGGCGGGGACGGGGAGCGTGAACCAGAACGTAGTGCCTTTGCCCTGCTCGCTCTCCAAGCCTACCGTGCCGCCGTGAGCTACTACGATCTCTTTGACGATCGCCAGCCCCAGTCCTAGTCCCGGCTCCGGAAAATCTCGGGACAACCGATAAAAGCTCTCGAAAATACGCGCCTGTTCTTCCGGGGGCACCCCGTGCCCGGAGTCTTTGACCTGCACGCGCACCTGGCCGTCCAGCATATGGACATCGATCTCGATGTTGGTTCCCTCGGGACTGTACTTGGAGGCGTTGTTTACCAGATTCAGCAAGACCATCTGCAGATAGGCGGCATCGGCCACCACCGGGTATTTCAGATCGCCCAGGTTGTGGGTAATGGTCTGGGCGCGAGCTTTCAACGAGTCCCCGAGGGTGTCCAGGGCTTCTTTGAGTACGACCCCCAGGTCGATCGTACTCGGGTTCACCACAAAGCGGCCGGCTTGAATATTGGCCGCGCTCAGGAGATTCCCCATCAAGTGGATCATCTGACGCGCATTGCGGCGAGCCATGGGAAGGATGAGATCTTTTGCCTCGTCGCCGGCGTCCTCCAAGAGATCGAGGGCGTTATCCAGCACGGTGACGGGCCCTCGCAGCTCGTGGGCCACGTGGAGCAGTAGCCGCTCACGCAATCGACTCAGCTCGACCTGCTGGGAGACGTCGTGGAGCACGTAGACGTGCGTGATGGGGAGCGAGCCTTCGGGTAGCGCAGCCTGGGTGACCTGTACGTCCATAGCGTCGCCGTCTCCGGTCGACAAGTGACCTTGCCAGGGACCCTCCAGGTTCTCGGAGGCCAGGAAGGGCAGTAGCTCCTGGATACGGCGCCCGCGCAGACTCTGCACGTCCTCACTGAAGAAGCGAGCGGCGAGACGAGTGGCGGCGACGTTCCAACCTCGAATACGGCCATCACTGTCCGTCGTCAGCAGCGGCTCCTGCAGGGCATTGACCAGGGCCCGCTGGCGGGCTTCCTCCTCGGCCAATGCGGTCAGGGGTCGATAGATCGTGGAAGGGGACTCTTCCAGCCCGACGTTAGCCAGCGCGGCCTCGCGCTCTTCGCGTTCTTCTAATGTCGTGGCCGTGGCCGCTAATCGCTCGGGTGAGGGCCGACGATCCACACCGTCAACTCGGTTCTGACTCGCTATTCGCCGCAGGATCAGGAACAGGCCTGCGTCGAGCAGCAGGCCGCCTCCGGCGACCAGCTGGACCCATTGAGCGAGGCCGAAACGGGGACCTTGGGCGGCCGTGGTCAGGGCGAGGGCCAGGATGACCACTGCGATCAATACACAGGCTACGGAGAGGAGAATCCACTGCATTCGGACTTCAAACCACCCGAACCGGGAGATGGGGAGGTTCATCCGCCCGATCCCGTGTTGCTCTTCTTTATTGTCGGTGGGAAAACTCAGGAAAATATTTGGCGCTGGGTTCGCCATTTGCCGGCCCCGTCAGTAGCCGAGTCAGCCGTGGGGCCTATCCGGCTGCGCTAGTGGCGCGCACTCGATAAGTGGCCCATTGTAACAGAGTCGTAACGGCCTCTTTCCAAGTCGAGGGCGGGGGGCGCTTTGCTAAGATTGCGCCAACCAGGCAGCGCCTGGAGGCATTCAAAAAAGTCACGGGCACAATTTATTGCTGGGCCGCCCGTAACCGACGCGTGAGACCGACGGAGCGACGAGGGAGAGGAACATGCTGAGCCAGGAAGACAATGAGCTACTGACGCGGGTCGGTCCGGGCACCCCGGCCGGCGAGATGTTGCGCCGCTACTGGCATCCGGTGGCGGTGGCGCTGGAGCTCACCGAGGCGAGCCCCACCATGTTCGTGCGTCTGCTCGGCGAGGACCTGGTCTTGTTCCGCGACAAGAGCGGGTCAGTGGGGCTGGTCGGAGACCATTGTCCCCATCGGGGCGCGTCGCTCCTGTACGGCCGCGTCGAGGAGCGGGGCATCGCCTGCGCCTATCACGGCTGGCTCTATGACACCCAGGGCAACTGCCTGGAAACGCCCGCCGAACCAGCGTTCCGCTGGACCGATTCGGGTGGCCGAGACTCTCGGGCGTCCGCAGCGTCGGAGGCCCAGTCCGAGGCTCACGGCAGCCTGTTCCACCTCACCATCAAGCACACGGCTTATCCGGTCCGGAAATTCATGGGCCTGTACTGGGCGTATCTGGGCCCGCTCCCGGCCCCGGCGATTCCCCAGTATGACGTGTGGGCGCGCAAGGATGGCACTCGCAAGCTGGCCGTGCACCCGATGATCGATTGCAACTGGTTCCAGGCCATGGAGAACTCGGTGGACCCAGCGCACCTCCAGATCCTGCACCAGGAGATCACCGGCGGCCGACGAACACCGCCCAGCACGACGCGTGGATTCACCGATGATGTGCTGGCCTTCGACTTCTTTGTGTTCCCCCACGGCATCATCAAGAAGCGGACCTATCGCGACGGCCACATCGACGAGCACCCACTGCTGTTTCCCACCGTTTTGCGCGTGAACAACAGCACGGAGATCCGGGTGCCAGTTGACGACACACACCTGCGCATCTTCGAGCCCTACTTCTTCCCCAGCCCCGACGGCAGCGTGATCGAGCACGATGAACCGGAGGTCGAGTACCTGCCACCGTTCAAGAAGCCGGTCGAGCAGCTTCATCCGTTTACGCGCTTTCGCTGGGACCAGGTACCTGCCCAGGACACGGCGATGTGGGAGACGCAGGGCCCGATGGCTGACCGCGAGCACGAGCGGCTGTCGACCACCGATAAGGGCATCGTGCTGCTGCGCGAGGTGATGAAGGAGAACATTGCCCGCGTGCAGCAAGGGCTCGATCCCCTAGGACTGCAGCGGGATGCGGCGCACGGCATCATCGATACGAAACTGGACGAGACCCTGGCGCTGATGCGGGAGCGCAATTCGCGCATCCAGGTGGGGGCGTTGACGACCTAGCTTGGTGACGAACGCGGGCGGCCAGGCGCCCATCCGATCAACCGGAGCGGCATCGTGCCCTGGTTTAACGGGCGGGCTATAACTCTCCAACTGGTGGGAGGGTGATATGGCTGTAGCGACCAATATCCGACCGACGATTTCTTTGAAAGAGCGAGACCGCCGCTACGCTGCGATTCGCGCGCAGATGAAGGAACGTGGGGTGGACGCGGCCATCGTGACCGGCACCAACCTGTTCTATCTGACGAACGAGCTCCCGGGCGAGCGCTTTGGGCTGCTGACGGCAGAGGGGTCCGCGTTCGTTCTGCTCAACCCGCGCCACCTGGCCGACATCTCAGCTCAGGTGCTGATCGACGCTCAGGACTGGGTCAAAGATATCGCGCCGGGCGACGGTCCCGAGCCTTTCGTTCAGCGACTGGAAGCGCTCAAGCTGGCCAATGGGACCGTCGGCATCACCCGCGGCTTCAGCTTCGAGTTTCGGCGAGCCCTAACTTCTGGCTTGCCCAATGCCAAGATCGTGGATGTGACTGATCTCTTTCTGGATCTCCGCACTATTAAGAGCGACGAAGAGATCGCGATGATTGAGTACGCCAACCAGGTGTTCGACGCCGCGGTGGAGCGCGTGCACGAGGTCGCGCACGTGGGTATGACCGGCGCCCAGGTGATCCAGGAGGGCGTCAAGGCAATGTGGGAGGCCGGGGGCGACCTCGACTCCACGTTCGGCTTCTCATTCGGCGCGGTGCCGGCCCAGAACCCGATCCTGGGCTGGATGTCGCACGATCGCGTGATCCAGCGCGGCGACGTCGGCACCCTGACCGCGCATGCCGAGTACTTGCACTACGCGGGCCACAGCGATCAGGAGATCGTGTTTGGCAATCCCAAGGCGCTGCACCAGGACATTTTCAAGGCGGTGATTGAGGTCCGTGACTTGGTACTCAAGGCGGTCAAGCCAGGTGTGACTCAGCAGGACCTGATCGACGTGTACCGGGAAGCGTGCAAGGGAACTGGCTTTCGGTCGTCGCCCCACTCGCAGATCCACCAGTACGGGATTGATGTGCCGGAGTTCCCGGGCCCCGGCTTCGTGCTGAAGAGCGAGCAGGCCACCGGTCGAGCCGCCGTGATGGGCAGCCGGGGCAACTTCGCGCTGAAGGCGGGGATGATCTACAGCATCTCGCCCACATTGATCGCGGCTGACTCCGAGGATACGCTGCTGGGTGGCACTTCACTGGTGGTGACCGAGGACGGCTATCGGAACCTGGGCGACCGCAAGGTGGAGCTGCTAGTCAACCCGGCGTAAGCAGGCAGGGCCTGCACCCGTAGGGGCAACAAGGGAGAGAGTCCACCCATGACTGGTGGGCCCCGAACAGTTGGCGCCCTAGCTGCTGATGGCTCGCAGGGCACTCGTGAGGGCTACATCCTGGTCGGGGGGGACGGTGCGGAGGTCCAGAAGCACCTGGTCCTCGGTGATGTAGGGGATCACGGGCGGGGCGTGCTGGCGCAGCCTAGCGGCGATTGCCTGGGGCGCCTGGTCCGCCACCCGCACGCTGATGGCGCGGCTGGGGAGTGTCTCCTCCGGGAGTGAGCCTCCACCGATCGTCGCTCGGCTTTCCACAACGCCGAGTCCGCTGGGG
>DASXTD010000361.1:0-3936 GCA_036505655.1 Chloroflexota bacterium | reverse complement strand
TATTGCATCGGTTCGAGCTGCTCCCCCTCGTGCTCCATCCCAGCCTGAGTCTCACCTGGGACCCGCTGGTCCACATCGGCTACCACCTGCCGGTCAACGAGCCTGGCGATGCGCCGACGGTCTGGCCCGTGGGGGCAGCATTCGCCCTCGCCCTCGGATACCTAGTGGGTGCAGATCAAGGCCTGTACTGGGTAAACCCGCTGGCCACGTTCGGAGCCGCCGCCGCGACGGGGCTGCTGGGGTGGACGCTGATCGAGTCGAGGCCTAGGCCAGTGCGCCTGGCGGTCGCGATCCTGGCCGGCGGGATCATCCTGACCTCCAATGAGCAGGTACTGTGGGCCCGGGTGCCGATGGCGGACGCCCAGGCGGAAGTGTTCACCACGCTCGCCTTCGTGGCGGCACTGTGGGCGGGCCGCCAGCCGTCATTTATGCAGGGGCGATCTCGAGCCACAATCGCAACCTTGCTCTTGTGCGGCGCAATGCTGGGGGCTGCCTACCTCGTTCGTCATACCCAGGTGCTCATGGCACCTGCCCTCACCCTGTTGCTTGTCGACCAGGCTCGTCGAGGGTCTTTCGGTCGTCTCGGGCTTGTGGGCCTGGCGGCTCTGATCGTCGCCTTGCCCGATTTCTGGTATCGCCAGCAGAGCCTGGGCGGCTGGCTGCGGCCGGAATCCGAAGAGCTGCGGCTATTTTCCAGCGCGGCCCTGCTGATCACCCCGGACCGCATCTGGAGTGCGGCGACCCATGGTGATGAGTTCGGGTGGCTGTTGCCTCTGATCGCGATCGGGGCCTGGCGCCTAGCACGAGACAATCGCCGGGCCCTGATGGCATTGCTCACCTGGCTGGTTGTCCTGGTGGCCTTCCATTTGCCCTACCCGGCCCTGCGCCTCCGCGACGTCATTCCCGAGTTCCCCGTTTTAGCGGTACTCGCAGCCATCGGTGTGGCCTGGGTGGTAGAGTTGGTTCGCGACGCAGGCAAACGCCCCCTCTCCCTAACCCTCCCCCGCGAGGGGGGAGGGAATAACGCGGGCTGGACCGCGTGGGTAGGTCGCGGGCTCCTAGCACTCTCCTTGTTTCTCACGATCGATGCGTTCGCGTTGCGCTTCTGGGGCGAGGCGAACCGTCCGTTCGATCCGCCCGAGCATGTATTCGGCTATCTCACCGCGGAGCATCGGGCAGCCTTCCGTACCATAGCTACGCTCGTGCCCCCCGCGGGCATCATCGCGGCTGATTTCAACGATGGAGCCCTCGATCTGCTGAGTGGTCGGGACACGGTGCGGGCTGGGCTATGGACTCCATGGGAGCGGCATCTGTTCTTCTGCCGCGCTGAATCCAGGGGGCGCCTGCTCTACGTATTGGATGATAGCCAGGCGATAGAGGGCATGCTGGGCGGCCTGCGCGCACAGGGACAGACGCTGGTCCCGGTCGGGCGCTTTTCGTTGCCCGTATTTCCGGGTGAGCCCGCGCTGGAAGATTCGGGACGATTGTGGCGGGTGGAGTCGCCCTGTGGAGCCTAAAACCTAAAAAAGGCTTAAGAGACGGGCGGATGACGGTCCCGGGAGCGCCCGTTGCCTTGCTGGGGGCTCTCCGGCGTCCCTATCATCATTGTTACAAGCGGCACAGGCCCTGGGGGGGAAGTGTGATCGATCAGGAACTACTCGATATCCTGGCCTGCCCGGTTTGTAAGACGCCCATTCGATTAGAGGGCGAGCGGCTCATCTGCGACAAGTGTGGACGCCGCTATCCGATTCGCGATGGCATCCCCGTGATGCTCATCGATGAAGCGGAGCAGGGTGAGCCGCAAGCCAAAGCCCAAGCGTAACCAAGCACATTGATTAGCGTCGAACATCTGACCAAGTACTACGGGCCGCTCGCGGCCGTGAACGACATTTCGTTCGAGGTCCCCAAGGGCGAGATCCTGGGGTTCCTGGGTCCAAACGGGGCCGGTAAGACCACCACCATGCGCATCCTGACCGGCTACATGCCGCCTAGCAGCGGCCGCGCCACCGTGGCCGGCTACGACATCTTCAAGGATTCGCTGGAAGCCAGGCGCCACATCAGCTACCTGCCTGAAACGGTGCCGCTCTATCCCGAGATGAGCCCCCGCGACTACCTGAGCTTCGTGGGGAAGGTCCGCGGTATGGATGGAGCCACTCGCCGAGCGCGCATCTCTGATGTGATAGAGAAGTGCCGGATCGGCGAGTTCAGTGATCGGCTGATCGGGAAGCTCTCCAAAGGCCAGCGGCAGCGCGTTGGGCTGGCGCAAGCTCTGTTGCCCAGTCCGGACGTCCTGGTGCTCGACGAGCCGACTATCGGGCTGGATCCGCGCCAGATTGTCGAGACCCGGCAGGTCATCCGCGACCTGCGCGGTGAGCACACCGTGATCTTGAGCACGCACATCCTGCCCGAAGTCTCGATGACCTGCGAACGCGTGGCGATCATCAATCGGGGCCGAATCGTTGCCATTGATACTCCCGATAACCTCCAGCGGCGTATGGCCGGCTCCGACACCGTCGATCTCGAGATCCGGGGGCCCGCCGAAGCTGTCCGCGCCGCACTGAATGCTATCCCGCAGGTGGTCGAGGTCCGCGAGCGCGCCAACGGACCCGATTCATACATCTACTCGGTTGATTGCACGGTCGGATCGGATTTGCGGGAGACGCTGGCGCAAGCGATCGTGCAGAAGGGTTTCGGCCTGCGTGGCCTGCGCCCGGCCTCGGTCAGCCTGGAAGAGATTTTTGTGCAGCTGGTTACAGAGGAGCCAATCCCGGCATGAGTGACCAAGCATTTGTGGCGACGGAAAGCGTAGTGCGTCCGCGGTCGCTCAAATTTCGCCTCCCGACGATGATCAACAACATCTTCGCCGTCGCCGAGCGTGAGATGCGTAGCTATTTCGTGTCGCCAGTGGCCTGGGTGGTGACGGCGTTCTTCATCGCCATGTGGGGTTTTCTGTTCGCCGGCATTGTGGCGGCGGGACGCACCGCCGAGCTGCGCCCGCTTTTGCAAAACGTCAGTGTCACGTTGCTGCTCGCCAGCCCTCTGCTCACTATGCGCCTCATTGCCGAGGAAGCCCGCAGCGGCACCCTGGAGCTGCTTCTTACCTGGCCCATTCGAGAAGTCGAGCTGGTCCTGGGCAAGTACATCGCCGCCGTCATCTTCCTCGCTTTCATGCTGCTCATCACGGTCTACTTCCCGATCATCCTGCTGGTCTTCGGTAACCCGGACAAGGGCCCCATCCTGGCTGGCTACCTGGGAGTCGTGTTGCAGGGCATGGCGTTCCTGGCCATCGGCTTGATCGCGTCAGCTCTCACCCAAAACCAGATCGTCGCCGCAGTGATCAGCTTCGTGACGCTGCTCTGTCTGTGGCTCAGCGACGTGCTTGCTAACACGGTTGTGAGCGGACCGGCCGGCGACGTGTTCAAGTACATCAGCATCACCCAGCGCTTCCAGGACATGCCGCGCGGCGTGATCGATACCAAAGACGTCGTGTTCTTCCTCAGCATCATCCTGGGCTGCCTCTTCATCAGTACTCAGGTCATCACGGCGAGGCGCTGGCGATGAGCGCGGCGATCAGCCCCTCCTTTCTCGATCGACTCCGAGCGCCGTTTGCGTTGGCGGGTGCTCTGGCGCTGCTGTTGGCGGGTGCGTTCGCGCTGGTAGCCGGCGAATTCAGCGTGCCATCTCGCATGGCCCTGGCCGCGGCAGTCCTGGCATTCGGTATCTATGTCGCCATCGACCCTGACAAAGCCCTGAAATCGGTTACGGGGCGGCAGTGGGTTTACGGTTCGAACACCACCATTCTCTCCGCGTCGTTCATTGGCATTCTCATCCTCGTGAACGTGATGGGGGCCCGCTTCCATCAGCGGTGGGATCTGACGGCCTTGCAGAACTTCTCCATGTCCGATGGCACCATCAAAGTGCTGCAGACCTTGCCAG
>DASXTD010000360.1:0-2112 GCA_036505655.1 Chloroflexota bacterium | reverse complement strand
CACTTATCGGGTCATGTACCAGGATCCCCAGCACATTTCCGTGTACATCAACCCTGACAACCATGGCCTGCTGCATCGAGACCGCTGGTTCGCACAGGGCAAGCCGTGTCCGGTGGCGATCTCCATCGGGCACGATCCGCTGCTGTTCATGGTGGCATGCACCAGACACCCCGCCGGGACCTGCGAATACGACTTAATGGGCGGGATCAAGGGGGAGCCGGTGGACGTGATCATTGACCCCCACACCGGCCTCCCCATCCCGGCCTACTCCGAGATCGTCATCTGCGGCGAGTTCCTGCCCGATGACATTCGACCCGAGGGGCCGTTCGGAGAGACGTTCGGTTACTACGCCAGCGGGGTGCAACAGCTGCCGGTCGTCTCGGTCAAAGCCGTCTACTACCGCAACAACCCGATCATCCTCGGGAACCCACCCAGTCGGCCGCCTTACGAAAAAAGCGGCGGCAGTGTCCGCTTCAGCAGCAGTGAGACGGCCATCGAACGTTTGCGCAAGCTGGTGCCAGGCGTAAAGGACCTGTACTCCGCGTTCCCGTCCGCCGGGGGCCACGTAGCCGTGGTCGCCATCGAGCAGCAGTATCCGGGCCATGCTATGCAGGCCGGCCTGGCCGTCGTGAACAGCGGCGGACACCGGCCTCGCTACGCCATCGTGGTCGATGACGACGTTGACATCCGCAATCCCGAGCACCTGATGTGGGCTGTGACCACTCGGACGGACCCGGTCAAGGATGTCCACTTCATCACCCGCACAACGTCCTCGCCGGTGGAGCCAGCGATCCCACCCTGGGAGCACGATCTGATGTCGCGGGCGATCGTCGACGCCACCCGGCCTTACGAATGGATCGACAAGTTCCCGCCCACAGTCGACGTATCACCCGACTTGCGCGAGCGCACAATCGATCGTTGGAAGAACATCCTGGCTTAATCCGGCATAGGGGGAGGAGGCAAATCATGGCTGAGGTACTCGGAATCGGCTGTAGCCACGGTCCGGGAATCATCGGGCCCCTGGAGCGAGGCGGACACTATCTGCGCCAGCATCTCGAAGAAGACGAGACGCCCGCCCACCTGAAGGACCCCAGGAACTGGCCCAAGAAAATGCAAGAAGAATGGGGCGACGACCAGGGCATTAGCTATGCCAAGAAGTACCAGGACATCTTGCAGCCCGCTTACCGCCAGGCACGCAAGGCGATCGACGACTTCAATCCGGATTTCGTCCTGATCTTTGGCGACGATCAGTACGAGTGCCTCAAAGAGGATCTCCTGGTGCCATTCGCCGTGTTCGCCATCGACGAGGTGGAGGGTCGCGTACGGGGTGCCGATTCCGGCGGGGGGACCAAGAAGATGCGCGGCCACCAGGAAGGCGCCAACTACCTGGTCAAGGAGCTCATCAACGGGGGCTTCGACATCGGGTGCTCCTGGAAGCTCCCCCACGAGGAAAACTACGGCCACGCCTTCACGACCACCGTGCGGTACCTCGACCTGGACGATCAGGGCTGGCCGCATCGGCTTATCCCGTTCGCCGTGAACTGCTATGGCTCAGACCTGCGCGTACCCAGCGCCGAATACCCGAACCCGAGCGGCATCGGTCGGCGGTTGGAGAACGTCAAGGTGCCGCCGCCTCCGGGCCCCTCGCCGACCCGTTGCTACGACGTTGGCCGTAAGGTCGGCGAGATCCTGCAGGCCAGCCCCTACCGCGCAGTAATCATTGGCTCTTCCAGCTGGTCGCACGCGTCGCTCACCACCAAGCACCATTACATGTGGCCCGATGTTGACTCGGACCACGAGCGTCTGGCCGAGCTCGAGGCGGGCGAACAATGGAAATGGCGGGATCTCACCGCCGACCAGCTGCAGGATGCGGGACAACACGAGTTTCGCAACTGGATCTGCCTGGCCGGCGCCATGCACGGCCGCAAGCCAGAAATCCTGGCCTGGGCGGAGGCCTATACGAACAACTCATGCAAAGCCGTCGTCCAGTTCCCAGCGAACTAAGTCTGTGAGCCCTCACCCCCACCCAGAGCGAGACGGAGCTAGGCGTCTTGCCTCTCCCTCTGGGAGAGGCCGGCCGAGCGCGTGAGCGCGAGGACGGGTGAGGGCTGG
>DASXTD010000359.1:0-3069 GCA_036505655.1 Chloroflexota bacterium | reverse complement strand
GTCTCGCCGGCCGCCGTGATCGCCCGCGCGATCCCGAAATCCGCCACCACCGCGTGCCCGCTCTGCAACAGGATGTTCTCGGGCTTGATGTCCCGGTGGACTACGTCGTGGCTATGCGCGTAGCTCAGCGCGTCGGCGACCTCCCGGGCGATCCGGAGCGCGTCGTCCAGGGGGAGCTGCTTCTCGCGAGCGAGCCTCCCCCGAAGGGACTCCCCCTCCACGTAGGGCATGACGTAATAGAGGAAGCCGCCGGCCTCGCCGGAGTCATGAATCGGCAGAATGTGGGGATGGGTCAGACGCGCCGCGGTCTCGATCTCGCGCAGGAATCGCCCGGGACCGATCTCCGCGGCCAACTCCGGGCGTAGCACCTTGAGGGCGACCCGGCGGCCGTGGCGGAGATCCTCGGCCAGGAACACTACCGCCATCGCGCCTGAGCCCAGCTCGCGCTCGATGCGGTAGCGGGTGGTTAGCGACTCTTGAAGTCGTCCGAGCAGATCGGCCATCTGCGTCTCCCTCCGATCGGACGGAACCAACACCGACGGGATTCTAGGGCGAGGCCCAGCGCGGCTCTGGCGCGTCCTCGCCCGCGCTCACCCCGTTTGGGAAGGCCCTCCTCCGACGAAGACCGGAATGCCCCCAATCGACGCGCAGCGTAGCACCGCGTCAGTAGGGAGCCAATGCCCGAGGATCTAAACTCCGACGGCGACATCCGGACACACCACGCCCACCTACCTGGGATTTCGCCGGTCCGATCCGAGGGCGCTTGGTATTTCGTTTATGTGCTGGAGCTTGGTCGAGCGGGCGCTGCTAATGTTGCTGGATCTTAAATCCCGTGTAGAATTCCGTACGCCGCCGCTCCCAACGCACGCCGGCTCCGGCGAGCACGGTCACGGTTGCCTGCGGGAAGGACGTGCGAATTCCGGCCATCGCGGCCACGCCCGGCTCGCTATTTGAGGTCTTGCTTCTCATCCAGGACCGCATCCGTGTGGTCTTCGCCATACTTGTCCATTACGAGCTTCACTTTTGCAGGATTGACATAACGACTTGTGCCGTCGGATAGAAGCAGCATCAGCATCCCGCTCCGGATTCGGACTTCCGTCGCACCGACGCGCTCCCCTCCCGACATGGTCACGACATAGGGTGCTACCGACGTAGGCATTTTGGAACCCTCGGCTGGCGCGCCCGGGCACAAGATTGCATGATCGTGACGCACGAAAATGGGAACGAACGGACCCAAGAGCAGCCCGCCCAGACCTCCGAAGAAGGCGCCCGATCCTACGTTGAATGCGATGCTGAAGTCCGCCGGCCCGCCGCTGGAACCCGATCGCCCGCCCACAATGGAACCGACAAGTGCGCCTCCCGCCGCTCCAACTACGAGCCCGTACAGGCCGTACTTCATCTGGGCATGCCCGTGGGTCCGGTATTTCAACCCGCGAATTTCTTGGATCCGGACTTCCACGGGCGAGGCGGCGCTACCCGTGGCCCCGAGTCGTACTGTTGATCGATCGGAACCCAGGCCCAGGTACGTGCCTCGGATGATGGTGTCGCGCGTGGTGATGACTCGAATCATGCTTCCCACATGAACCTTGTTCTCCAAGCGATCGAGGCAGGTCCACGGGCCGGGCACGCGCTCATGTAGCTGCTGGCCAACGGCGCCGCTGTCTCTGTCGACCTGGATCGAATCGCCTGGCTGAGTCAGGGATTCCCCGGCCCTGGCAACCGAAGGGAACATCAATAGAGCGGTGAAGATCCAAGCCACCGCGAGGGCGTCGACGGACGTTCTGATGGCCTTCGGAAAAGTGTGCGAGGACGTTGGATTCACCGAGGCGCGAGTCATGCTCTTGACTCCTGTGGGAGTATCCATCTTTCTGCCCTCCCGCGAACTATGCCTGCGACCACTGGCCTGCTCGAAGTGTCCTGCTTCACCAAAGGCAGAACGCATGCCACCGGCATACGGATCGAGGTGTGCCTACCAAGCTGGTTTTGCCCAATAGCTTAGGGAAGCGAGGCCTCAGAAGCGGGGAAATCACGAAAACCGCCGAGTCCAAAAGCAGATACAGCTCACGTCATCGGGAGATACACCAACCGTGGGCTGGCCTTAGGTCGATTGTGCAGGTGGATTGCGCCTAGGCAATAGGGAGAGAACAAATCCAATGATCGTCAAGACAGTGAGAGCAAGATTGACGATGGGCCCCGGCGGTGTCCCAACTCTTACGATGGGCCAGAAGTGAAGAACCAAAGACCTGCCTACGTCTTGCACCAAAAGGAGCCCAAACATGAACGGCATGATGGAGCGATATCGGATCACGACAATGAGGCAAAGCAAATAGATCAAGAGCCGTGTGAGGCCCAAAAGCGCCCACAAGGAGACCACCGTTTGAGCTGCTGGCGGTGTGTACGAGTCGAGGGGAATCCCATCGGCTCCACTCACCACGGAGGCTCCTCCGAATAGAACCGACACACTCTGGGCAATCCTTACAAGCAGGATCAGGGCAAAGAGCCATACCGCTAGTTTCTGCCCTCCGAAAGCGTTGTCGACGTGACGTGGAAGAACTCCCTCAAACATGGCACGTCCGTGGTGTCGTTGGCATCGCCATCCTCTTGATCGAGCTCGCTTCCTCTCGCGCTACTAGCCACGTCGGCCTCCGCGGCAAAGTGGAACGCGCACTCGTTCCAGCCTACTTCAATGACTTCCTTACGCTTCGACCAGCGTGTAGGTTTCCCGGCGCTCCAGGTGTTCCCGGTTTGAGAGGTCCTAATCGGGTTCGAAAGGGTCGCGAACAATCGCGAACGACAAGCGCCTCCGAAGCTCTAATCTCCAACCTCGCAGTCACTTGACCGGCACGACGAGCGGCTTCCCCTTTTTTGGGAGAATCGACCCTCCAGCGCTTGGACCGTAAAGATCCCCTGCCCCGGAGACGATTGGAATCGTAGCTCCCCCGAACTCCTTAAGGGGCAATACTGACGATCCCGCCGCAGGAGGACCACCATGCCTAACGACAGCAGCACCGTCCTCGAAGGACTTGAATGGTCTCCGACCGAACCAACGAGCCAGATTCACGTCGCCTA
>DASXTD010000358.1:0-4470 GCA_036505655.1 Chloroflexota bacterium | reverse complement strand
GCTGGAGGCGCAAAATGGGCTCGATTGCCCGGCTTAGCCACGTGGGCTTCAACGTCCCTCGCGATCAGTTCGAGCGGGAGCGAGAATTCTGGGAGAACGTCATCGGGCTGAAATACGCGCATGGTGACGCCGGACAGCGCGCCTTTTTCGCCGCCGACCCCCTGCGAGACCACGAGTTCATCATCCAGGCCGTGGACGGCCCTGTGGCCGCCGCCGGCGACAGCGCCTGCATTCTCGGCCACGTGTCTTTCGACGTGCCCACCGCAGCTGATGTGGACGAACTGGTGGCGCGGTTGGAGGCCGTGGGCATCAAGGTCGATTCCGAAGGGCATCGGACGCGGCGGCGGAGCCTTTTCACCAGCCCGGCCGGGATCACGTTCGAGATCAACACCCCGCCGTACATGAACCCGCGGGGCAACGAGGCGCCGGCCAGGGCCGGTAGGGACGATTAGGGGGAGAATCAGGCCGGGCGCGCCCTCATGCCTCCCTCTCCCACTAGGAGAGGGAGGCAAGTCGGAATCAGATATCGACTTCGATTCCTAAGCCGTGTTCGCGGGCGTACTCGTACACGTAGTTCGCGAGGGCTAAATCGCCCACTCCGCCCTGGGGATCCCGGAAGACGGTGATCTGATCGAGCCCGTTGCTGGGGGCAACGTCCCCCCGCAGGATGGAGCCAAGCTCCACGATGGACTCTGGCTTGAGCTTGCCCTCCGCTACCAACCCGGCCAGCGGAGCCGGGCCTCTTCTATTTCCCAACCGCGCCACGGCCAGCTCCTGCGAGCGGCTCGTGGTCACAAACTGGGTGGCGGAGAGGTAGACGGACGCGTCTAGCTCGGTGGATCCACCCATGCTGGTTACGTGCTGGCCAGGATGCACGTGCGCCGCGAACAGCGCCGGCGTGCGGGAGCTGGTGGCCACGACCACGATGTCAGCCTCAGCAGTGGCCGCTTCAACGCTATCGCGCGCGGTGACTGAGAGATCGAGCGCCCTGGTCGCTCGTTCCGCAAATGCAACGCGGTGCTCGGGGGTGGGACTGAACACTTCGACGCGCTCGATCGGCTGCACCAGGCGCAAGGCTTCCAGGATTGGCAACGCATGATTGCCGCTGCCCAGCATGGCTACAGTGCGGGATCGCGGCGGCGCCAGGTAACGCGCGGCCAGGGCGAGCGTCGCCACCACCCGCAGGACTCCCCACTGGTACGAGAGGACCGCGAGCAGCTTTCCGGTCTCAGGGTCGGATACCGTCGCCACCCCGCGCAGGCGGATGCCCATCCGGTGCATTCCTCTCAAGACCCCGCCTACCACGCGCGGGCTATTACCTTCAGCCGGCGGCGCCACATGCGCGGTGGTGCCATCGATCTCTTCCAGGAAGACCGGGACCAGCAGCTCCATCGCCCGCGCCGTGTCGAGGAGGCCCCGCACCTCCTCGCGGTTCAAAATCAGCGTCATTTTCTTCGGCTCCAGCTGAGCACTCGGCCTGAACTTGGATCCCGCGACGCTCCGCGGCTCGCTCCGCTTCCTTGCGTTCCTCGGCCCATTGTTCCGCGCCCACAGGGTACACTCGTGCCGGTCATGCTGAGCTCTTCACAGCATGCCGTCGACCGCCTTGGCCAATGGCAACGCCCAACGTTTGATGTGAGGGAGCTCAGAATCAATGACGGGTCTTAATCGCTTCGTCCTCCTGCTCGCGCTCCCGGCCCTGATCGCCGGCTGCTCCCCGGCCGCGCCGGCCGCTGCTCCCGCCGGCTCGAGCCAGCCCAGTGCCGCGGCCCCGGAGCGCGTGCTGACCGCTTCGATCAGCCGCGAGCCCGACTTCCTGGGTGCCCAGGCGCCCATTCCGTCCCAGAGCGCTACCGACTTCTATACGCGAATGTTCAACGCGTACCTGGAGCTCATCGATGACCAGAGCCGGCCCATGCCCTATCTGGCGGAGGCGTTGCCTGCACTCCACACTGCCTCATGGACGGTTTTCCCGGACGGACGGATGGAGACTCGCTACCACCTGAAGCCCAACCTGGTCTGGCACGATGCCGCGCCGCTCACCGCGGACGATTTCGTGTTCGGCTTCCAGTTCGCCACGCCCGCCCGCGGGTTCCGGACCGCTGTGGTCCCGTACACCCTTATGGCCGACGTGACGGCGCCGGATGACCGGACGGTCGTCATCAGCTGGAAGAGTGCCTACCCGGATGCGGGCGTGCTGCTGGGCTCGGCGCGCTTCGGCCTGGTCCCCCTCCCCAAGCACCTCCTGGACGACCTGGGGAGCGCGACGCCGGACGTGGTTCAAGGCAATCCGTATTGGGCACACGAATACGTTGGGCTCGGCCCATACAAGCTGGACCACTGGGAGCTGGGCTCCTATCTGGAGGCGGTAGCGTTCGACCAGCACGTGCTGGGGAAGCCCAAAATTGGCCGCATCCGCCTGATGTTCATGAGTGATACCAATACGGCCTTCGCCAATATCCTGGCCGGCACCACGGCGATGGCGCTCGACTCGATCAGCTTCGCCCACGTGGTCCAGCTCAAGCAGGAATGGGCGCAGAGCCATGCGGGTACCGCCGGAATTACGGTCGCCTCGCTCGCCTCACTCTACTTCCAGTTACGGCCCGAGTATGTAAGCCCCAAGGCCATCATGGACGTAAATGTTCGTAAGGCGATGGCCTACGGCATGGACAAAGAGACGCTCTCGGACACGATCTGGTCCGGTGAGCTGAAGCCCATGGACAGCATCTTCGATCCCACTACGTCCTATTACCCAACCATCGAACGCGCTATCACCAAGTATCCGTACGACCCCCGAGCCAGCGAGCGTCTGATGGCGGAGGCGGGCTATGCGAAGGGCGCGGACGGCTTCTTCGCCAATCCCAATGAGGGCAAGCTCGAACTGTTCCTCAGGGCGCCGCCAACCCGCCCGGAGCTTCCGGTGCTAGCCGCAAACTGGCGTAAGGCCGGGTTCGACGTGACCGAGAAGCCCGCCAGCCCGCAGGAGTCCGCGGACCCAGCGTCGGGAAGCATTTACCCCTCGATGAGCCTCTCGGCATCGGGAGGGAGCGAGGTCCAGCAAATCTCGATCTACCGCGCTGCGCAGGTGCGGAGAGCGGAGACCCGGTGGCAGGGAGATAACCTGGGGGGCTGGTCCGACCCCGCGTTCGAGAAGCTGGCGGACGGGTTCGCGGTGACCCTGGATCAGAACGAGCGAGTCCAGCAGCGGGTGGAGATGGCACGGATGCTCACCGAACAAGTACCGGCCATTCCGCTGACCTACAACCCGAACATGCACGCTTACCTGAACTCGGTCAGGAACGTGGGCGCGGTTCAGATGCAGACGACCGGGCGCATGACCTGGAACATCTATTTGTGGGAACTCACCTAGGTCCTGCGAGCAGTCGGAGGAGGGAAGCACGATGATGGGCGCGGAAAAGCGATTGAAGATGAGCCACGGGGAAACCTGCTACTTCGAAGGTGGCGCAGGCTACCCAGCGGTGATGCTGCACGGCGCGGGGTTCACCAGTGGCGGCTACAGCTGGCTCAACGTGATGCAGACGATGGGGGAGCAATACCACTGCTACGCGATGGACTGCCTGAATTTTGGCCCGGGCGACGTGTTCGACGAGGAGTTCTCGTTCGCGTACATGGTCGATCACGTGCGCGAGTTCATGGACCTGCTCGACCTCGATAGGGCCCATGTCATCGGGCGCTCAATGGGCGGTTGGATCGCCACGCTGTTCGCGTACGAGAGTCCGGAACGAGTGAACAAGCTGGTCCTCCAGGCCCCGGGTGGGGCGGCAACCCGACCGTTGCAGAACATGGTGAATTTCAAAGTGCCCGAGGATGAGCGGATTCGACAGGCCGTCGAATCCTCACTCAAAGATGTGGACATGGACCCGGAGCCCATCGTGCAGGAGTACCTGGGCAAAGCCCACGATCCGGCACAGGTAGACGGCTTTGCCAAGGTCATGAAGCATATGACGGCGCCGCTCACCCGCCAGCGGTACAATACGGTCCGCCGGTTGCCTTTCATCAAGGCCCCCACGCTGGTCTGCTGGGGGACGGCGGATCAGACCAACGACTTTTCCCTGGCCGCAGTCGTGCATGGCGGCATCAAGGGTTCCAAGCTGGCTGTCTTTGAGGGCGCCGGCCACGGGATTTGCGATGAGCGGCCGGCCGAGTTCTCCAAAGAGGTGCTGGCTTTTCTCAACGAGTAGCGCGACAAGCGCAACAACCTCTGGGTGCCCGCGGACGAAGATATCGAAATCTCCAACACCCAGGAGGTAAGGGCTATTCCTTATCCCACTCCCAGATGTTGAAGGTACTGATGCGGGTCGGAGCCGAGGGCAAGGGCACGTTTTTGACTGACGCGAGGACCAGAATGGGATCGATGTCCCAGTAGAGGGGCATGACGGGCAGATCGTTACCAAGAACACCTAGCAAACCGCGCTGCAGCTGGATGCGCTGGTCCTGGGGGATCGTGAC
>DASXTD010000357.1:0-4656 GCA_036505655.1 Chloroflexota bacterium | reverse complement strand
GGGACGAATAGGGCGAGGCTGGCGGTGAAGCCGTGCAGGTAGACTTTGCCACCCACGGGACCAATCTCACCGTTGCAGAAGAAGCCGGCCAGCGGCACCGTGCCCAGGCTTTCCGCCACGGCCTTGGCGTCGTGATCGGCGGTTCCGAATAGGCCGACGCCCCGGCCGTTGCACGTACATAGCAGCGCCCCGGGCACTTCAGTAGTACCCAGGTGCTCGCGCGCAGCCGCGAGCTGGCGCCGCAAGTCTTCATCGGCCGCGTCGGCATCTCGGATCTGGAACTGCAAGGTCTCTCCAACCTGGGGCATCGCGCCGATGGCGATCGCCTTCGCGTCTGGGTCCACTCCAACGAGATTGCGAATCACGAAATCGCCTTGAGCCAGCTGTTCCTTCCCCTCATCCATCGCGAGGCCGGTCAGCAGATTTCGCGAAGCACGCTGACGGAGATCGGCGGGCAAGCTCTCCAGCGTTTCATGGAGCACGTCCAGCGCCGGCCGACCGCCGAGAGTCTGAATCACATTGCGCTGGACCGCGGTTACCGTCCAGGGCCGACCAATCGGCATGGCACCTTGCGCCACAACGGCTCGCAGTGTGTAGGCGCCACCAATGCCGACGACGACAGCGCCGGAGCGATAGACCTCGTCGTTGAGGAACAGCCAGGTCCCCCGCCGCTCGGGCATTCCGGACGCCAGACCGCCCATGATAGGCCGATCCGGATAGGCAGCAGCCAGACTGTTGATCAAGTCTTCAGTGTCAAGGGTGAACGGATCGGAGAACACCAGGCAGGCGTTCACCCGGTCGGCGGGCGCCCCCAGCCACTCCCGCCATTGGGCCGGGCTCCGCAAGCCCGCGACCTCTTCCTGCTCGATGTGTTTCGGGTACAGCTCCGTTCCCGGCAGCATGAGGTTGAGCAGCGAGAGGGCCGGGCCGCCCTCCACCTCGCGGGAAAGACCGATCACGCCGTGGCCCGAGCACCCCACCATGACCGAGGCAGCACTCCGCCGAAACGCCTGATCGACCAGGTTCGGGAGGTCCGGGTAGAGTGGACTGGCAAAAAAGAGTGCAAGGTCCGGTGCCGGCGCCCGCGCCTCGTCCCCGAGGCCGATGCCAGTCAGAGCGTCCACCCAGTGGGCGTTCTCGTCGATGGCGGCCGTTGATTCGATCAATTAACCCCTCCCCCCAAGCCCCCTCCCCTGCGAGGGGAGGGGGAGAGAAGAAATAGTGCTTGGGGGCTTCGCCCCCCAAACCCTCACTTATAGGCGTTCTTTTAGCAGCGCGGCGGTGCGACGGGTCATCCCGGGCACCGCGGCGATCTGTTCCTCAGGTGCCTCGCGGATCGCCCCTATCGAGCCGAAATGCTTGAGCAGCGCTTTTCGACGCTTGGGTCCCACTCCGGGAACTTCGTCCAGCGACGACTGCAATGCACCTCGGCCGCGACTCTGGCGATGATACGTTATCGCAAACCGGTGCGCTTCGTCGCGCACACGTTGGAGCAGAAACAGGGCCGCCGAGTCGCGGGGCAGCACGAGAGGCTCGCCGATGCCGGGGCTGAATACCTCTTCCCGTTCCTTGGCCAGACCGATGGTCGGAATCTCGAGCTCCAGCTCGTGGAAGACATCCATGGCGGAGCTGAGTTGACCCTTTCCCCCATCGATGACGACCAGATCGGGGATCTTCGACCATTTCGCTTCGGCGTCCCGCTCGTCGATATCGCCTTTGGCAGCTCGCACCAGGTGGCTGAACCGGCGCCGCAGCACTTCCTGCATCGAAGCGAAATCGTTGTTCTGATCGACGGTCTTGATGCGAAAGCGCCGGTATTCCGAGGGCTTCGGCTTCGCATCTTCCAGGACCGACATGCTGGCGACGGTGTAGGCCCCCTGCACGTGCGAGATGTCGTAGCATTCGATCCGCTCCGGGATGGTGGGCAGCTCCAGGGCCTCCTGGAGCTCGAGGAGCGCTCCCGACGTCCGCTGGATGTCATTGGCCCGCTGCAGAAGCATCTGCTGAAGAATCTCGCTGGCGTTGCGGCTAGCAAGCTGGGATAGCCGGGCTCCTTCACCCGTGGCCAATTTGATGGCGACTTTGGAGCCCGCGCTGGTACTCAGCCACTCACGCAAGGCCGCCTCGTCCTCTACTTTTACTGGCGTCACCACTTGCCGGGGCACTTGCGCCGTACCGCCGCCATAGAACTGCAGCAAGAAGGAATTCAGCAACGCGCCTTCGGTCTCGTCTTCGGCGTTCTGCAAGATGAAGTGCTCGCGGCCAACCATGCGCCCGCCGCGCATGAAGAACACCTGCACACACGCATGCGAGCCGTCTCGCGCCAGGCCCATGACATCCTGGTCGCCTCGCATGTTGGTGGTCACCAGCTGCTGCTCCAGGACTCGTTCGGCTGCGCGCAATCGATCTCGCACCGCTGCTGCCTGCTCGAACTCCAGCCGGCCCGCTGCGCCTTCCATCTCCTGGCGGAGCTCTTTCAGCACGCCATCGCCCTTGCCTTCCATGAAGCGGATGACCTGGTCGATGAGGGCTCGATATTGCTGCTGGTCGACTGCGCCGATGCAGGGAGCCAGGCAGCGGTGGATGTAGTAGTAGAGGCACGGACGCGGATCGGTGCCGGTGATCTCCTTGGTGCAGAGGATGTAGGGGAACATACGATTGAGCGTGTCCATGGTGTGGCGGACGGACTGCGTGTTGGTGAACGGCCCGAAGTACTTAGCGCCATCTTTGGCAATGCGGCGGGCGATTTCAATGCGCGGCCAATCCTCCTGGACGGTAATGCGCACGTACGGATAGTGCTTATCGTCTCGCAGCACGACGTTGTATTTCGGCCGCTCGGTCTTGATGAGATCAGATTCCCACTGGAGGGCCTGGGGAGTGGAGCCGGTGAGGATGTACTCCACGTCGGCGGCCGCGGCCACCAGTGCGGCGGTCTTCCCACCGTGGTAGCCATCGTTCGCGCGGAAGTAAGACCCCACGCGGTTGCGCAATGAGGAGGCCTTGCCGACGTACAGCGTCTTCCCGGCGGAGTCCTTGAACTTGTAGATGCCGGGCAGCCGAGGCAGGCCGCGGACCTTGGCAAGCAAATCAGGAGTCATGGTCCGTCATTATGATTCATCGTTCTGAGCGCGCCGGTCTCCTCATGAGAAATACGTACGCACTCAGCAGCGTTATCCGGACATAGGCGCGTCATTCAAATAGAGCCGTGCAAGAACAGACCCGCTCTGCACGCGAGGAGAAGTTAGACATGCACATTCGAAATTCATTGTCGAAGACTGTCATATTCGCGCTGCTTGTTTCGCTAGCAGCTCTCCCATTCGCGTCCAACGCCGGTGCTCAGGGGGCGGCCCCGGCCCCGGATCTCCCCCTCTCTGACGAGCCTCCGCCAAACACGGTCGTGCCCGGCTTCGTGCTGGACCTAACAGCCGGGATTAGCGAGGAAGCCGCGGCTCCGGAGCTCTCCTCCGCTGACATGGCGGAGACGGCCGGCGTGACCAGTGAAGAGGGAGCAGCCCCGGCTCCTGATCTCCCCTTATCTGACGTAGCACCGCCAAACACGATCGTACCCGGCTGGGTGCTAGAGCTAGAGCACTAGCAAGAACTGGTCAGGAGCGACGGCCCGGCTCCGGAGATCCTTCCGTCTGCCGTGTCGCCGCCCCCCGATTCCTCACACCGTTAGCCACGGGCCAACGGTGATCCCTACCTAAACCAGACCCGGCCGGAGCAGGTCACGGGCGAGCCGCATTAATATCCTGGGTTCGCTCAATGCGGCGAGGACGGCGGTTCCTCGCGCGCGATTCCCCCTAGATACGACGCAGGAGCAACCGATGGACAAGTTGCGCATCAACAGCTTCGGGCGCGGCGCATCCCAGGACATCGAGAGGGACCGGCGAATCTACGAATCCGAGGGGATCGAGCTCGACCAGCAGGTTACTCAATCTTCCAAGCAGCAGATGCAGGAGCTGGTGGACGGCGTCTGGGACGTGGTCCACACCAACGCAGACAACGTTTTCTGGTGGGCCCACGACCGGGGCGCGGACATCGTGATCGTGCTGGCTACGCCGGGGCGGCCCAACCAGGACCTCGTGGTGCGGCCGGACATCAGCAGATACGAGGATCTGCGGGGAAAGATGCTGGCGGTGGACGCGGCTGAGAGCGGCTTCGCCACACCGCTTCGTCTGCTCCTGGCCGAGAATGGACTGCTCAAAGAGGACAGCGACTATCGGTTCGTGGAGGTCGGAGCGACCGGGCAGCGGGCGAACGCGCTCCTTTCGGGCCAAGCGTTCGGCGCGATGATTGGCGCGGGCCAGTACCCGGAGCTCAGGGAGCATGGGTGCAAAGTGCTGGACACGATCAATCGGCTATTCACAAACTACGCGGGAAGCGCCGCCGTCCGCAGAAGCTGGGCTCGCGACCACGAGGAGCTCCTGGTCCGCTACCTGAGGGCGCATCTCCGAAGCACGGAAGCCGCCGCCAGTTCGGGCGATTCGGCGCCCTTCTTCTCCTGGGACGGGCTCCAGGAAATGATGGACGTCCGGGTCCGGGCTGGCCTCATCCCGGCTGGCACGGACGTGCGGCCGTTTGCCAACGATACGTACTTCCAGACAGCGCTTGCTTCCCTGTAGAACAAAGAATGAAGCTCGCCGGGCTCGCGAC
>DASXTD010000356.1:0-5258 GCA_036505655.1 Chloroflexota bacterium | reverse complement strand
ACCCTGGCGGGGCACCCGCTTTTCTAAAGTCCTTCGACCGCGGCCAGCACGTCGGCAAAGGGGATGTGCGCGCAGACTCCGTAAAGCGGGTTCGCGGTGAGGCGGCCCCGAGACAGACGCGGAGAGCTCAGCCCACAGAGGAACCGCGTGAATGCTCGAGGGGCGGTCAACGCTTCTGGATGGTCTGCACGGAGCCGTACGGCTTCCCGTAGAATCGAAGCTTCTACCTGTGTCCTCGGCGGCTCTAAGGGCTTCGCCGCAAGACCTGTCGTGCACCACGAGCACGTACCGCACGGCGTTGGAAGCGTCTCTCCGAAATGTTCGCTGACTCCTGCCGCCAGACATCCATCGTAGGCGGCCAGCTCCAACAATTCGTGCAGGCGGGCCAGCTCGCGTCGTTCGCGTTCAAGCGTGCGCTCGTGCAAATCCTGGGCCAGCACCGCCAGGTTCTCGGGCGATCCCAACTGGCGGAACCGATTGCGAACGCCTTCCGCCTTGAGCTCAATCCAGCCTTCCTGGGCTAGATAGTCGAGTGCCCGCACGTATCGGTCGCGCGGTTGGCCAGTCGCTTGAGCCGCTGCTTTGAGGTCGATGTGGAACCAGATCTTCGCCTGCCGCGACTGCCGAAAGATCGCTGCTATGAAATCGCGGCGCTCACCCTCGAAGCGCCCGAGAATCTCAGCCGATGAAATGAGCGGTCGGAATTGATAGCTGGCGTAGTAGGGCGTGCCCTCCAGCAGGTAGCCGTCCAGCTCCAGATAGGTCAGCAGAGTGCGAAGGACCAGCGGCCTGATATCGTGCCGATTCGAAAGGTCGTACAGGCTGACGTCGAGCTCCCCCGTATCCGATGGCGCGCCGCGCGTCTCCTGCGCGCCGGGGCCGAACAGCTCGTCTAGGAGCGAGGCGATCGACTCCAGTGTGGGTGTATCGCCATAGACGAAATTCTCGAGCGTGTTCAGATCATCGGGGCAAACGAATAGCTCGCAGGTGGAGGGAAGTCCATCGCGCCCAGATCGGCCAATTTCTTGCGAGTAGTTCTCGATGCTCTTGGGAAGGTTGTAGTGGTAGACGTAGCGAATGTTGGCCTTGTCGATGCCCATACCAAACGCGATCGTTGCCACTACGACTGCATCGTTTGAGGCGATGAACCAGTCCTGCACGCTGCTACGCTCCTCGTCGCTCATGCCCGCGTGATAGGCGCGAGCAGGATGGCCGGCCGCTGCCAGTCGAGCTGCCACCTCTTCAGACGTCCGCTGGAGGGTGACGTATACGATCGTGGGGCCGACCGGCGATGTGGAGAGGCGCTCAAGCAGCGCGTCGTCGCGCTCAGGGGCTGAAACGGCGCTCGCCAGCAGCTTCAGATTGGATCGATAGAAGCCCGTCCGTACAGCGCACTCGGGGGAGATATCGAACCCCGCGCAGATGTCGTCGAGCACGCGGGGGGTTGCTGTCGCCGTAAGCGCCAGGAGCCGCTCGGCATTGCAGAGCTTCGCAAAACCGGCCAGCTTCAGGTAATCGGGGCGGAAATTGTGGCCCCACTCCGAGATGCAGTGCGCCTCATCGACCGCGAACAGCGACACGCGTATGCGACCGATCATCTCGCGGAACCGCTCGTTGTTGAAGCGCTCTGGAGCCACGTATAGCAAGCGAAGCTCCTTATTCTGGACCGCGCCGTAGATCGCCCGGGACTCGTCGGCGGTCAGAGTCGAGTCCATCCGCTCGGCCGCGATTCCGAGCTTCCGCAGCTGGTCGATCTGGTCCTTCATGAGTGCAATGAGGGGTGACACAACGATCGTGAGGCCAGGCAATATCAGGGCCGGCAACTGATAGCAGAGGGACTTGCCGGCGCCGGTCGGAAAAACTGCTGCCGCCGAGTCGCCGTCGAGTAAGTGGTCGATGACTTCTTTCTGCCCTGGACGAAACCCATCGAACCCGAACCGTTCGCGCAGCACCTCGGTCACCTGGTCGTTCGCTTGCTCCACGCTCATCGCCCCTCCACATCGCCCCCCAACTCTAACCGTACACAATAGCACACAAGTTCTATTCGAAGTCAGACCCTACCCTCCCCCGTCGACGGGGAGGGTAGGGTGGGAGTGAACGTCGGGGTGCATCAGGGGTGACGAACTCCTGCGATCCTGTACTAGACTGCGGGTAGCACCAAGGAGCGTAGCGATGAGCGGAGCGGTTTCGGGATGCAACGCCCGCTATCTGGCAAAGGTGCCGGCCGTAAAAAAGGGGTGAGGCCATGGTCGCTATCAGCGAACTGCGGCAGCGAGTCAACTGGCAGGAGGGGCTGATTTCTCCAGCGGTCCTGTTCGACGACGACATCTATCGGCAGGAGCAGGAGCGCGTGTTCGGCCGTTGCTGGCTGGTGGTTGGCCACGCAGACATGCTGCGGAAGCCGGGCGACTACGTGACGAACTACATGGGCGAAGTTCCCGTTATCGTGGTGCGCGACGTGCAGGGCAAGCTCCACGTGCTGGTCAACCGGTGCGCGCATCGGGGCAACCAAGTGTGCGTGTTCGACCGCGGCAACGCGCGCTCGTTCACGTGCTCCTACCACGGCTGGACCTACGGCCTGGACGGCAGTTTGATCGCGGCGCCCATGGAGCAGGAGCTGTACCGAGGCGAGCTGGACAAGGGAGCTTGGGGCCTGGAGGAGGTCCGGAGCGCCAACTTCAAGGGCCTGATCTTTGCGAATTTCGACTCCACGGCTCCTTCGCTGGAGAACTGGCTGGGCGCGGACGGGTGCTGGTGGCTTCAGACGTACGTACTGGTGGACCACATCGGCGGTCTGGAAGCTCTCCCTGGCTGGCATCGCTACCACACGCCGGGCAACTGGAAACACCTGGCCGAGAATTTCATCGGTGATGACTACCACGTCACGTCGGCGACGCATGTGGCGTGGTTCAAGGTAGTGGCCGACTTCGCACGGGCGGGGCGGTTGCCCGGTCGGGTCTCTCCCTACAACGCGGCGGCTCGGCAGTCCGAGCAAGATCGCCTCCGTTACGAGCTGACTACCGGCTACGGTCAGGGTTGTCCGATCGGGATGGGCAGCGTCGAACTGGGCGAGCAGACCTACCGCAATGATCTGGCGGAGGCGAGTGAGCTGGGGCCGGAGGCGGTCGAATGGGTCGAATATCGCCACGCGCGCTTCCAGGACGTCCTGGAGGATCGAGAAATCAAGCCGTATGGCTTCCAGAACGGCTGTATCTTCCCCAATGTGGCTTTCAACAGCTTCGTGTCGCCACTGAGGGGCCGCAACTGTATCCTGTTCCACCCACGCGGGCCCTTCGAATTCGAGCAATGGCAATGGACCATGATCGAGAAGGATGCTCCGCAGTCGGTCAAGGAGTTGGCCACCTCGCGAGCATACCAGGGTCAGCACATGGGTGGAACCATCGCACCCGATGACGTGGAGAACCTGGAGCGGATCGCCGAGGCGATGCGGGCCCACCGGAATTGGGACCGGGCGCACCACTATGGAATGCAGCTAGGACACGAGCAAGACGGCCCCACGGGCCTGCCCGGCAACCTGGGTCCAAACCCGAGCGAGGTCAATCAACGCAACTTCTATCGCTTCTGGCACCAGCTAATGGAGCGGAACTAGGTCCAGCCAGGCAGCAGCGCGGTGCCTCGAGTGAGCCCGCACCAGCTGAGGACCCTACGGTTTGTGGGCGCGGATAACGACAGCCGTCGCCAAATTGCGGGTTCGTTCCGGGGACAGCAGACGCCGAAGCGCGTCTAGGAAGGGTTCAGGGAAAAGCGGGTAGGGGGCCAGGTCATCGACGCCGAATGGCTGGTGGCCGAAGATCTCGATCTCGCGGAACCCCGCCTTCTTGAGCTGCTTGTCGAAGACACGCTCCGACACGGCGCCGGCGATTCAGCCGGCCCAGGCGGCGTCGCTGGTCAGTACCTCCGGTGGGAGATCGTCGACCACGAAGTCCACGAGACATAGCCGTCCGCCGGGCTTCAAGACCCGCCATAGTTCAGCCAACACTCGGGTCTTACGAGGAGAGAGGTTCACCACTCCATTCGAGATGGCGATGTCAACAGAGTTGTCGGGCAGAGGAATCGCCTCCATGGTGCCAGCCAGGAGCTCGCAGCGAGCGCCCACACCAGCCGCCTCGGCGTGGCCGCGAGCCCGCTCGAGCATGACATCCAGCGAGTCGAGCCCCATCACCCTTCCGTCCGGTCCGACCAGGGCTGCTGCGAGAATGCTGTCGATGCCGCCCCCGCAGCCGACGTCCAGCACGGTCTCGCCGGCACACAACCCCGCGTGCCGGACCGGATTGCCGACGCCAAGTGCCCATTCAATGGCTCCGTTCGGCAACAGATCTATCTGCTCGGGATCGTAGAGCCGCTTCACCATGCGCAGGCCCGCCCCATTCGCAATGGTGCTGTACGCCCGATCCACCACTTCCCGAATCTCTTCCTGGCGCATCAGGTCGCGATCGTCGAGGGCGAGGGGCACTTCGCTCATTTGACCGCCCTGACTGGACAACCGCTCTGGTGTTGAATCCCGAGGCCGCTTCGCTTCATTTCGATAGCTCCTGGATGAAGTTCTCGATCCGGCTCCGGACAACGTCGGGGAGCTCGTCGGCGGTCGGCTGCGATGCCAGGTAGCTGTGGAGCACCTGGGCGAATTCCAGCTCGCCACAGCACTGACGGCAGAGGGCCAGGTGGGCCTCCAGTAGCTCACGGTCTGCCTCTTCAAGTGCCTCGTCGAGGTACTCCCAAAGGCGACTCGTTGCATCGGCGCACGTCATCATGGTGCAGCCTCTCGCAGCAACAGCCCTTCGCGTTCCGCATGTTCCCATAAGCCCCGCTCAAACAGCTTGCGCCCTCGGTGGAGGCGGGCCAGAACGGTGCCCAAAGGCAGGTTCAGAAGACGCCCAATTTCTTTCGTCGCGAAGCCCTCCATGTAGTGGAGTACGAGTGGGGCACGGTAAATCTCCGGCATCGCCAGCAACACGGCATGCACGTCCTCTCGGCCGAATAGTCGCATGAAATCCAGATGCAGGCTGTCCGAATAGGGAAAGGGGTCCTCTTCGATCAAATGGCGATACAGCGAGAACTCCTCGACCTCATCGAGGGGGACTTCGTCGACTCGTCGCTTGTCAGCCCTCCACCGATCCCGGCAGTGGTTCACCAGAATCGCAGCCAGCCAGCTCGCGATCGATTCAGGTGACTGCAGCTGGTCAAAGGACCGGTAGGCGCTGATCAGCGTTTCCTGCACTACGTCCTCAGCCTGGTCG